>JALZDU010000231.1 GCA_030862405.1 Actinomycetota bacterium
TCGCTTTGGGGAGATCAGGACGTCGATGACCTGGCCGTACTGGTCGATCGCCCGGTATAGGTACACCCACCGCCCAGCCACCTTCACATACGTCTCGTCCACGAACCAACGATCTCCCGGGGCATGCCGGCAAAGACGTGCTGCATCGATCATCAGCGGGGTGAACCGCTGCACCCACCGGTACACCGCCACGTGATCGACGGTGATGCCGCGCTCGGCCAGCAGCTCTTCCACATCCCGGTAGGAAAGCCCGTAGCGCAGGTAACAGCGCACCGCAACCAAGATCACATCCGACGGGAACCGGAACCCAGCGAAACCAGACCTCGGAACTGGCAGTCGAACACAGCGACGACGCATCAACCCAGCCTGCCCAAGCCTGTCATCCGTCGACGCAACAGTGCCGCTGCGGCGGGGCGCGGGGTCGATACCGGCTCGCTTGAGGATCAACCACACCGTGCTGGGCGCAATCGGGTAACCGAGTCCGGCGAGTTCGCCCTGGATCCATCGGTACCCCCAGGTCGAGTTCTCCGTGGCCAGTCGCAGGATCAGTTGGCGCAGCTCGGATGCCGTGGACCGGCCGCCGGTGCGGCGGGGCTGGGTCCAATGTCGTCTCACCAAGTCACGATGCCAGCGCAACACCGTGGCGGGCGTGACGATCCGATGCAGTCGGCACTCTGGGAGAGCAACCGGGCCAGCGCTGCGAACACAGCCCGATCCGCCCAGGACAGACGCGGTCTACTCACCTGGCGGCGTAACACCGCGACCTCGTGGCGCAGCACCAGGATTTCCGCATTCTTCGATCGTGAACTACGGGCCAGCAGCCCGAGCCAGGCCACCAGCTGCCGAAAGATCAGATAGAGCAGTCGTAGCGCCACGGCCGGCGATCATGCCCGATGACCACGTCAAGCAACGACGCAGGTCACTGCCGTGGATGACCGGTTCGGCACCCACACCTCGACGCCACGCTCAGCCAGCAGTTCTTCGACATCTCGATATGAGAGCCCATAGCGCAGGTACCAGCGAACCGCGAGCGTGATCACATCCGGAGGGAAGCAGAACCCCGTGAAGCTGGACCTCGATGCTGGCACTCGACAAGAGCGGTGACGCATTGAACAAGTCTGCCTGATCTTGCTCTCCACCAACGCAACTGTGAGTATCGGCGTGTGCCGCCCCCGGCCGGGTTTGAGTGTGAAGATCGCCGACGTGCCAGCCCAGGTCGTGGTCTGACCCGCACGCAACTGGCTGCCGGCGCCGATCCTGGCGGCAGTTCACCCAGAACCACCGGTACGACACTCACAGATCCGTAATCCGAAGTTCGTCTAGTAGGAGCTAGTACGAGTAGCACTACCTGGCATTTTGCTTGCCATGGTTATGGGGTCCAGGCACCAGCGGCAGCCGGAGGACTGGAGTTAATGGCCAGTCCAATGGGCAAGATCCACAATGGCCTGTGCGACCCGAAGGTCAGCCGCTCGTATGCCAATGACTGATCTATTCGGTTGCGGTCAGCGCTCGGCGAAGCGTCGTACGGTGTCGATGAGTATGTCGATCAGTGGACGGCGGGTCTGCGAGCTCATGGCGTGCAGAATTGTCTGTAGGCGTCTGGCGGTGTCGGGGTCGGTGTTCCCGACTATTGGTTCGGCAGCGGCGGTGATGGTCAGCTGGACCCGTCGACGGTCCTGTGGGTCCGGCGTGCGGCAGACCAGCCCGGCTTGGGTTAGCCGATCAATCATCGCGGAGGCAGCCGGCGGTCTAGTACCCAGGGCCTGGGCTAGCTTAGCGAGGGTGACTGGGGCCAGTGCGCTGATGAAGTGCAGCGCTATGAGCTGTAGCAGCGTCATCCCGCGGCCCGACCAGACAGCGGGGCTGGCAGCCACTATGGCCTGCAGATGGGCAATGAGCCAGTCGATATCCTCTGCTGTCACCATCCCTACGTTGTGGCCCGTCACCAGTGCACCATCACTGCGAAGGGAAGCACTGCTGCTGGCCAGTGACATGACGCTGGGGGAAGTTTCCCGCTGGGCGCGCTCATAACTAGTCCCATGTAATCTCCCGGGCCGACACCGAAAAACATGTCAGCCACCAGGCCTGGGGCAGTATCGCTCCGGACCTGTACTTCCTCGATCCGAGGGGCCCGAACCTACCAGGGCTGCCGACTCGCCGGTAGGCAACACCACAGGCCACGCCCATCACCGGGCCTGCCGCACACCACTCTGCTGGACGTCACTCTGCGCGCTGCTCCCGAGGCTGTGGGTTGGGCGTCGGCGATGTCTCAATAGTTCGTCACCAGCCTTGACGGTGGGGCGTTCGCAGCAGATCGCCGGATGCGGGGGTGCTCACGGCCGATAATGTTTTTTATCTAGACGGTTGGGCGCCCGGTTGGCTAGCCAACGAGGCGGCGCGCGGTGTCCTTGGGCCCCTAGGTGAGGCCACGCCGGGCGCCTGTGCCCATGCTGGCGCGCCGTATGGCCGGGCCCGTTCGCGGTGAGATGCGCCGCAGCGGCCGGATCTCCGGACGAGACTTCGAATCGGTCGGATTGACCTGCTCAACGACCCTTGCCCGCTGATCCGAGGGGCGACAGTCGATCACCAGTGGAGATGATCAATGACTAGGCTGATCTGAAGAAGCTTGCGGCACCAGGTCGTAGAATGCTGGCGTGCACTCACTGCCCGACATTTTCCCTCTATCTGGCGGGTTCGGCACCGGCTAGTTAGCCGGCAAGGCGGCGTGCAGTGTCCCTGAGGACCTCGGTGAGGCAACGTTGGGCTGCCGTACCCATGCTGTTGAGCACCACCTGCAGCCGTCGAGCGGTTTGCAGATCAATCTTGCCGATCATCGCTACCGCTCTACCGGTCACGGCCAGCAGGACGTATCGGCGATCGTGGGGGTCGCGCGTACGGCAGACCAACCCGGCCCTGGCGAGCCGATCAACCATCGCGGAGGTGGCCGGCGGTTGGGTGCCCAAGGCCTCAGATAGCGAGGCCAGTGTGATCGGAGCCTTCGCGCTGATGATATGCAGCGCACCCAGTTGGGCCAGGGTCATCTCGGTTCCCGCCCAGGCGGCGGGGCGGGACGACACCATCTTCCGCAGGTGATCGGCAAGCCAGCGGGCATCATCGGCTGTCACCATCGACGGTCTGGCCTCTCCGTCAGTTTCCTCAAGTGTCGGTAGGCAATCGAGGCCATAGGACGAGTGCCCCCAGACCGTTGCCTGTACGAATCCGCGCTCGGCGAGCAGCGTTGTGGTAAGAGGCTCGGCTCAGTGCTTTCGTGTCTTGGCCGAACGCCCCGATTGGCTCGGTTCGGCGCAGGCAAGCCCGATGATCCACCTGGGCATCCGTCAACTCGGCGACCATCACCGCCGTCTCTCCTGTCGCGTGTCCTGTCCCACCGGGAACGGCCGTATCAACATGCGCCCCGTGGCGACACGCCTCAGCCCGTTACAGTTTATACGACGATTCTAGTACTTACTATACAGTAGTACCTTGTCCGCTATGCCCCTCATGGCAGACCCTGCCGATGAGCGCAGCAGGACCCACGGCGCGCTGGCCAGCGCCAGCCGGGTCCGCATCCTTGACCTATTGCGCGGCAGCTCCACTCCACTGGACGTACTGCAGATCGCCGAGCAAAGCGGCCTACACCGCAACACGGTGCGCTTCCACCTCAAGGTCCTCGTCGATGCCGGACTCGCCTGCTGCCGCACCGACCCTCACCGAGGTACCTCCGGGCGCCCCCGGCTTCTCTACACCGCCTCCACAGACCACTCAGGCACCATGCATCAGCATGGTTATCTGCTGCTTGCCGACATCCTCATCAGCTACCTCGCTGCCAACAGCACGATAACCACAGGAATGCCTGAAGAAGCCGGTCGCGCTTTCGCCCACCGCTACCGGCGGCCGTCACAACCATTCGCCGAAGTCTCCAGCGACGAGGCGGTGCGTCACGTGATCGCCATATTCACCGAACTCGGATTCCAACCCGAACTGGTCAGCCACGGACCACACCACCGAATGCTGCTGCACGCCTGCCCATTTCGTGCTCTTGCTACTAAGCACCCCGACGTCGTCTGCGCAGTACACCTGGGCTTACTTAAGCAAACACTCGCCAACCTCAGCGCCGCAGTCCAGGCCACCGAACTCGAGCCGTTTGTCACCCCACACCTGTGTGTTGCGCACCTCGCCGCCACCAAGAGCTCTCGTCGGACCAAGACCAGCCCCGCATAAACGGACGGCCCACAACGCGGCTGTCGCACACCCAGTACATCAAACGGTTCCTCATCCCCCACCTCGGCACGATCCGGCTAGCGGAGCTGACCGCGTGACAGTTGACCGCGTTTTCGCCGCCGTCGCGCGCAAACCAACCGATTCGGCCAACCGCACACACCGTGGACAGGAACGTATGAAGATCTTGTCGCGCGGAAGCTATGTAGCTATGTGATGGTTTGAATGACTACGGCATACATCACGCACACTGCCCACGCCGCCTTGATGACCAGCACGTGTCCACCGCGCCCTGTACCGTGCCAAAACTAGACGCGTGACCCGCTGACTAGGTCTTTAAGGCCCGAGCTAGGCCGCTCGTCGGTACTCGTTGATCAGTCCACCGAGGATTTGATGGCGTCGGATCGGGGTGTTGAGGCGCGTCACAATGGCCGGATCATGGTGGGGCGGGTGTTGGTTGAGGCTCTGATGCGGTCGGTGCCCATTGAAATGGCGCACATACTGGTCAACGACGGTGCGGGCGTGCCGCTCGTCGTAGATCAGCAGTCTG
>JALZDU010000237.1 GCA_030862405.1 Actinomycetota bacterium
AATACCAACTTGTTCAGAGTGGATGGACTGCGGGGAAGGGTTGAGCAACTAAATGCATGTAACTGCTCAACCGGGGGCGAGAACGGTCCTGCCGGATAGGACGGCATGGATGGCGTGGTAGGCGTCGATGCCGCGCCGGGCGGCGGTGCCGACCACCGACTTGACGGCGGCACACAGGTCCGGCCCCCAGGCCGAGCGGAAGCCGCCGGTGACCTTGCGGTAGACCGCCATCGGCCGGAGAGCGCGCTCGCTGCCGTTGTTGTCCGGCGGCGTGTCGGGGTGCTCGAGGAAGGTGAACAGGCTGTCGCGCACGGCGAGGTAGCGCTGGCGCAGCCGCTGACCACAGCGGTGGCTTGGCTGCAGGGCCAGAACCCGGTCCAGCTCCCGTTCCAGACGACGGCGGTATTCCCGTCGGGTGCTGGCCTTGAGCGCATGGCGGCGACGGGCGAGCACGACGGCCCGGAGCAGGAGTGCCTTCAGCCGCGGGGCGAAGACGGCGTCACCCGCCTCGATAGCGTAGCCCAAGTCGCGCAACTGGTGCGCCAGACAGACCTGCCAAAGGTCGGCATGCCCGCGCTGGGCGCTGTAGAGGTCGGACACCCAGATCGCCGGCCGGTGCCCGCCCAGCACCTCCGCCACCACCGCCCGGCCGCGGCTCGGCCAGATGACATGGATCACCGCCTCGTCGTTCTGGAACACCCAGTTCCAGCAGGTCCGGCCGTCGACCCGCACCGTGGTCTCGTCGGAGCAAACGACCCGGGCACGGCGCAGGCGGGCGAGGATGGCGGCGGCTTCGTCGTCGAACCGCGGCTTGGCGTGGCGGAACAGGCCGTCCAAGGCACCCTCGCTGATCGGCAGCGCGAACAGGTGCAAAAACAGCTGGGTCAGCCGCCGGTAACTGATCGCGTGGGTGAAGCGCAGGTAGAGCGCCAGCGCCAGGACCGAGATGCCGAACGGCGAGCCCTGCTCCATCCCTTCGGGCACCGGCGCCAGGGTGGTCCCGCCACAGCACGGGCAATGGCCAAGATAGCGCTCGACCCGGGTGACCACCGGACGCACCAGCGGCAGCTCGACCTTGTCGTAGCGGGCGTGCAGCCGCTGATCGGCCTCGGCCAGCGCCGCCCGGCAGTGGGCGCAGGTCGCCGCCTTGGCGATGACGAGCTGATCGGGTTCCTCGGCCAGCGGGCGGCCACCGCCCGCCCGGCCCAGGCTGCCTCGGCGCGGCCCAGGGCGCCTGGCCTTCTCCGGCCGGTTCGCCTTGTGTCCCCTGGAGGGCGGCAGGCTGGAGTTGCCCGGTGTCTTCGGCGGCTGGTTCAACCGCGCTTGCAGTTCCGCTACCCGCGCCGTCAAGCTCTGCACCTGCGCCCACAGCGCCCGGATCAGAGCGTCCTTCTCGATCTCGGTGAGCGTGCGGAGATCAGGCGGCGCCGTCATCCGGCCCTGAAACCACCGCCACCGCAGCCCGTCAACGGGCGGCTTCTCGACCTACCCCAAGGAGCAGCCACCCCGGGGATGAGCAGTTACGTTCATCCTGTTCTCCGCCTCTGCGATGCAGCTGGCAGCTTGCTGCCGCCCACATCGCGCCAAGACCTACGGACGCCGATGGCCGCGGACGATAAGCTGAATGGAACCTGGGTCATCCGGCACCGCTGATTGGACGGCAGCCGTTGCTTCGGCTGGACGGCGATCGGGTAGGGCAAGATGACGGAGCGTGCGAGCGCTGGCGGCACACCGGACCACCGCAACGAACTCGCGGCCGACCGGACGGTCTACGCCGCCGAGCGCACCTACGCTGCCTGGGTGCGCACGGGCCTAGCGTCCATGGCCAGTGGCGTGGGTGCGAAGAAGCTGCTGGAGGGCGTGATCCCTGAGTGGGCGATCCTGGCCACGGGCTCGGTGCTGGTGCTGTTCGCTTCCTTCAGTTTCGGCGTCGGCATTTGGCGTGAGGTGATGCCAGGACCGCCGCCTCCCCGCGGCTTCGTCCGCCGCATTCACCCGGCACTCATCGTCTTCTTCAACATCACCCTGCTCTTGGTTTCGTTGGCGGCGCTTGCCAGCATTCTGTTCGGCCGGACCGGCGGCGACTGACGCACCCCGTAAACGACCGCTTAAGGCAGTGGCATTGCTGAATAGAGGCGAGCTCCTGGCGCGGCTAACCGACGTGCTCGAGCGGATGGTCGTAGGTATCATCTGACC
>JALZDU010000271.1 GCA_030862405.1 Actinomycetota bacterium
TGACCCCGACGCCTTACCCCGGCGCGCCCCAGAGCAGGCGGAGGACGGCAAGAAGAAAGATCAAGCATAAGAACTGGGGGTTGACCGGCCCCGCTCCTTCAGGAATGACAGTTCACTGACGATCAGATCGCTGGGCGCATGGACGACGCCCATGCGCCCGGCCTCTTCAAGGTGGTCAGCGAGGACGCCGGAAATGGCATCGGAAGCGACCAGAACGCGGTAGTCGTGCTCGCTGGCGCCGTAGACCGCGGCACGTGGGCAGTTGGGGTAGTTGCAGCCTGCCAGGACAACGGTGCTGACCTGGAGCGCGCTCAGGTGCGCGTCCAGCTGCGTTCGGTGGAACGCGCCCCAGCGCGGCTTCCACAGCGCCCACTCGCCAGCACCTAGCTGCTGCAGCTCCCCGGCCAGCAGGAGTTCGTGGTCGAGGACAGCCGCGCGGGGCGGCAGCAGCGCGGGCACGATCTGGGATCCGGTCGAGCCGGGTCGCACGAGGGGAGCGCCAGAGGCGATGAGGGTGCGTCGTGGCAGGTCGACGTCCTGGCCGTTGTAGAGACGGACGACATGCACAATCGGGCGGTGGGCCTTGCGGTAGGCGCCCAACAGTCGGGTGATGGCCGGGACCACGTCTCTGGTACCCGGGATCGGGCTTGCGCCACCGTCAACGAAGTCGACCTGCGTGTCGATCACTACCAATGCGGAATGGTCCAGCTCGGGAGCGATGTGCGGGTCCAGTCACCCGGCCAGTGCCCCATGTCTGTCCTTCCTGTTAAGGCGCAGCCAGTTCGGCGTCGCCCAACGAGCATCGCATCCATGACGGCCCGGTCCGCCACGCCTAAGATCAGCAGCACCGAGGCCGTCGTGTGCCGGGCGCGTCGTGGAGCCGGGCGTCGCGCACTCCCGCATCGCGGAGTAGATCCTTCCAGTGCTTTGTGTCCGTTCGTGGGTTCAGCACGTGCCCGGTCGGGTCGGCGAACAGCCAGTTTCCGTCGTGCCAGAGCTGCCACGAGGCTACCCGCTCGCATTCCTGCTCCTCCCGGTGCTCGCGGAGCAGCTCCGCCAGCTGCGGCGGTAGGCCGATGGTGCGCCGGCCCGCGCGGGACTTCGTTTCGGCGGTCTCCGGTCTGCTGTTGTAGCGCTGTGGGCAGCTTCCGCGTCGACGGCCGCAGGTGCCACCGCAGCCGTGCTGCCAATCAGGCCGCAGCCGGTTCCGTCGAATGATCAGGCGACCAGTACGCAGGTCCACGTCACCCCACTTGAGGCCCAGCGCCTCGCCCTGCCGAAGCCCGAGCGCCAGCGCCAGCGCCCACGGACCCTGTTACGCCGCTACCCGGCCGCGGTGAGTAACAGACGCGGCAAGTCGATCGGCGGGGAACTACAGGTCTTGATGGGCGACCTCCCCAGCAGCGTACCCAGTCAGGAGGGCACAATGATCGAGGCAGCAGCCGACGCGAGGTCTAGGACTGATCATGCTTGATCCGCGAGCGATCCTGTCCCAGGGGAGCAAGGGCGTGGCTCCGCCCGGCTGGGCGGTGTTCACGAAGAGACGCGGCCAGGTCCGTGGGTTCCTCAGCGGGACGTCCGGCGATCCGGATCCGCTACTCGTGATCACGCCTGAGGGCGTCGTGGAGTTCGTCGACAACCGAAAAGGCATACACTTGGTGGACTTCGACCAGCTGTCGGAAGTCGCGTTGCACGTAAGAGGGAGCAGCTTCTCGGACAGCATGATCGTCAACCTCGAGGTATGGCTCGATCTCCGCTTCTGCGACGGCCGGAAGCAGAAGTGGCAATCGTCAACCTTTGCGGACGACTACCGGACTATCCAGAGCGTCCTCGAGGCCTACGGGGCCTACAAGATGCTTCGCGGCATCCGCTGACCGGGTCGGGTCTGGGCGAAGGGTGCGGCATCCCGTCGACCTCCCCGGGCGGGCTACCACACGGGCACCCCTGGTCAGACATGGGAAGATCCGCTCCGGTCCTTGTCGCTCCGCTCCCCGGCGGGAGCCGAGCTGCGTGCGATGCTTCTTTCAATGATTGTGGCCTGTTCGACGCGTTTGACCGTGACCTGCGTGGTGACGCCCTTACGTCGGCACATTCCCGGCAGGACGACCGCCCGCAACCGTGAGCAACGCGGTGATCTGCGCCACGCCGACGGCTACCGTGGCGAACCCGTCGCGCATCTCCCGACCTTGCTCACGGATCTCCCGGCCTTGCTCCAGTTGGGTCTCCCGCAAGGCGTTGAGGGCCTGGGTGTGGGCACGCAGCTCGGCACGGACCTCCGAGACGTCACGGTCTGCGCGGCCGTCAGCACGCGAGCAGCGGTGGCGTCCGCGCGGGCCGTGGCAGCGTCGGAGCTGGTGAGGGCGATCTGCTCGCGGAGCCGGGTCACCTCCTGCTCGAGGATCGTGAAGCGAGCTCGACATCCAGCACGGTGGGATCGTACTGCTGGCGGGGCGTTGGAGGCTGCGTCGGCGGCAGGGGCTGCCACGTCCAGCTCCTCCTCTGGCCGATGCTGCACAAGTAGTCGGGTTCACGGTGATGTGGGTTCCGATGTGGATGTCGGCTCCGTGGTGGTGGTGGGGGTAGTCGGCGGCGAGGTCTCGGTGCTGGACGTGGGCGTCGGCTCTGGCG
>JALZDU010000304.1 GCA_030862405.1 Actinomycetota bacterium
ATGCTGTGGTCCCCTCGCGCTTTCGCGTCCAGGTAAGGCGGGTGGCCCAGAGGTCACCTCCTCCCGAACCTCTGCCCCCTGCGGGGGCGATCCAGCGCCGAGTGAGACGGCGCACGCTCTCTCGGCACCGGGCTCTCCACGTGTCTTGCCCGTTGGTCAGCTGCCTGTGGTGGTCGTTGCCGGTGTCGGGGTCCACGGGGTCGCGATGGTGTTACCGCGGTAGCGGTAGCGGCTCACCGAGACGCTGGATGCGCCGGTGAACACGACCCCGTTGTGGGCGATCCGCCAGCCTTGGTCGCAGAAGCGACGGCGGAACTGGGGCATTCCGAGCCGGTTCTTGCCCGCGTACTTGTCACGTGTCCAGCGCATCAGCCGCAACCATGCGTGGCTGTCGACTGCGCTGAACACTGCCTTGGACACTCCGTGTCGGAAGTAGTTCGCCCACCCGCGCAGGGACCGGTTGAGGCTGGTAATCAGCTCATCGAGGTCCTGGTGGCGGGTTGACCTGTACGTCTTGGCCTTCACCTTGTCCTTGACCTTCTGGATGGCCTTGCGGGACGGTGTGGTGTAGACGTAGTGCTTCTGGGTTCCTCGTTTCCGCCGGCGGCGGATGGTGAAGCCGAGGAAGTCGAAGCCCTCATCGACGTGGACCACGCGGGTCTTCTCCGGTGCCAGCCGCAGCCCCAGCGGGCGAGCACGGCCGCTACCTCCTCCCGCAGGGCCTCGGCGTGACACCGCTCACCCGAGACCATGAGGACGAAATCATCCGCATATCGGGTGAGCTTCCAGTTGCCTTGGCCGTGTCGTCTGCGTTTGGCCCGCTGCCCGCTGGTGCCCATCTGTTCGTGCCGTTGCTGGTCGAAGTGATCGTCCAGCGCTGAGGGCGATGTTGGCGAGCAACGGGGACAAGATCCCGCCTTGGGGGGTTCCGGTCAGTGTGTCTTCCCGGTCTCCGAGTTCGGTGAAGACCCCGGAGGCCAGGAACGCCTTCACCAGCGCGCAGATCCGCTTGTCCTTGATCCTCACCCGGAGGCGGTCCATCAACGCCGTATGCGATATCTCATCGAAACAGGCTTTGATGTCAGCTTCCAACACCCAGTGGTAGCCACTGGTGCCGAAGTGATGGATCTCGGAGATCGCATCCTGTGCGCGGCGGTTCGGGCGGAACCCGTACGAGCACGGCTTGAAGTCCGCCTCGAAGATGGGTTCGAGTACCGCCTTGAGGCTGGCCTGGACCACCCGGTCGGCGATGGTGGGGATCCCGAGGCGCCGGAGTTTCCCGGTGGTGCCCTTGGGTATCATCACCTGCCGTACTTCCACCGGGGCGAACTCGCCGGACTTCAACGAGTCCCGGATCCGGCCCAGGAACGCCCCGACCCCCACCCGGGTCTCGACCATGGCCACGGTGGCCTTGTCGATCCCGGGGGTCCGAGCCCCTTTGTTCGTGGACACCCGTTCCCACGCGTGCACCAAGAACACCGGGTCGTAGACGAGGTTGAACAGGTCACCGAACCGACGGGAATGATCTTCTCCCGCCCAACGGTGCAACTTGGTCTGCATCCTCCGTACCGCGAAGTACGCCGAATCAGGATTCGGCCACCCCACGGCGCCGGTGTTCACCGGCGCGTCTTCGGACATTACTTTCCCTCCTTGGCTGACACGCTGCCGCCCTTCCCCATGTACGCGGCTCTCCCGCGCTCGGAGTACTACGACGGCTCCGCCCCACCCGCGCCCTTCGGTCGGCGTCGCACCTATCCCCACCCCCATCTCCCTGGCAGGGAGCGGGGGTGTGGAACGGCCACAGGTGGTTCCCACGTTCACTGCTGTCCGGTCGACGGGTGAGGCACCCGGCTCTACCCCTGCGGCCTCGCCATGGCTACGCCGTAGACCTTCACCATGGCCTCCCGACCCGAGCTACTAAGACCCAGCCAGAAGTTCCCCGCTCGTCATGACGAGCGGGTACGCACCGCGAACCAGCCCAGATCCACCGGATTTCGAGCTGGCGCAAAATCAAGAGGCGTAACGCAGCCGGTTCCTCGCGTATACTTTCCCATCTCGCTCACCGCGCCCGGCCCATCCGGCAGTCCTGAACCGACGCGACTTCGTCGAGGCTGCTCCCACCCTCCCCGGCGACCCCCGGATCAGGCTGCCTCCAGCTTCACTTCGCCGCTACGACGACAAAGAAATGGACGGTCTCTCACCTCCATCCGAAAACAGCAGCGCCTCGTGGCGCACTAGTAGTTCTTGCGTCCCACCACCGGTCCGCGCAGCGCGCGCTCTGAGGTGTTGTTGTCCAGGGCCAGCTCGGGGTGGGCGCGGTGCCGCGCCAGACCGTCCCACTCACGGTCCAGGGTGGTGAGGACCTTCGCCGCGGCCGGGTGCAGCAGCTGCGCATGCGTCCTTTGGGCGGCGCGTTCGGCGTCGATGGTGTCCAGCGCTGCGGAGAACTGCGCGTGAGCGGCGGCGTGCTCGGGACTGCCCGCCGCGGCGGCGCCC
>JALZDU010000311.1 GCA_030862405.1 Actinomycetota bacterium
ACGGGCTCCGGGCCCTCCGCCACTGCCTTGATCGCCTGGGTCGGTGGTACGTCGATGGTGGCTGGCGTCTCCGCCGATTCGGCGGTTTCCGGGGCAGGGCACGCTTGGTCTGCCACTCGGAGGCCCGGTGGCCGGGCGGTCGCCATCGGCCGCGCCTGCGGCCTGGCTGCGGGCACCGTGCTCGCGTGCGGTTCGGTGTTGGCCAGCGCAGTACAGGTTGGTGATGGTTCACTCAGTGGCGACGATGCATCCCTACCCAGCTATATTCCGGCCAGCCCGGATGCCAAATCTGGCGCTCCCGTCGGATACCTGGGGACGGCAGCTACCCAGCGCCCGGCTGCCGCGCCGGATGCCGTCAGTGCCCAGGCAGTCATTCGAACGATCCCGGAGTTACGTCGGCAGCCTGCGCGAGTGCACCGGAACAACCCGGTGTCCATCGCCCCGCCAGCTGAACGTGGTGCAGTTACGTCGTCCACTACACAGGCCCCTTGGCGCTCACCGGCCCCGTCGGCTGACCCTGCGCCCAGCGGCCCGATCGCACCGGTGAACCCCGTGATTGATCCCGCCGCGTCGGGGGTTGGTCGGGTCGCCCCAGTGGCTGGCGTGTTGCAGCCCGGAGTCAAGCGCGATGAGCAGCCTGCGCCCTCCGGCACGCAGGCGGTGGCGCTCCGAACGCGGGCCGCAGCGCCGCTCCTCAAGGACGCGACTCAACCGGCGATGACGATGCTGGATGCTTTGCTGCCGATGAGCTGATTGCTCTACCGGACCGCGACGGCGGTGTGCGTGCACAGCGACCCGCTCCAGATCAGCCGTAACGCTGGGCCAGCCTGAGTACCGCCTGGTCGTACCTGCCCTGGGCCTCTGCCCGGAGTTCGTTGCGCATCACCAAGCTCTCCTACACGGCGAAGAGATCTGCGATGACGTCACGCTCGCAGATGTCCAGCTGAGTGGACCGTATCCTCGCCCGTGCGAGTGCGGGCGCAGGGAGTTCAGCCGAGGTGGCCGCCTCCAGATTGACTTCGGTATGAACCACATCGGAGGCCTCCTGGACTCTCGTGCCGCGAGCGTCCGCTGGCAGCAGGCAGCCTTGCCTCGTCCCCCAAGGTGTGTTCTTCGAGCGAGGTTCCAAACCGGCGAGGTTGCTCGTCCACATTTGTAGGGGTAATCACAGGGTACGTCAGCGTTCCTCGATAGCATCGGCAGCCGAACCACACTGCTGCCGCCAAGGAGTTCTTGTGCCCGCGCCGTCCCAGTCCACTCCGGCTGCCTCGCCAACCGGCGTTTCAACCGTGCAGCGGGATGCGGACTCCACGGCGCCCGAGCTGAAGATCCCCGAGTTCACGATCCATCAGTCCAAGGCCCCGGAAGGGGTCGGCGCGCCGGACGGGTGGCAGCGGCTGTGGACCCCCCACCGGATGGCTTACATCAAGGGCGAGGGCAAATCCGAATCTGAGGCTGCGGGACAGTGCCCGTTCTGCCGGATCATCACGATGGACGACGCAGAAGGCCTGGTGATCGCCCGCGGCAGCACTGTCTATGCGGTGCTGAACCTCTATCCCTATAACCCCGGTCATCTAATGGTGGTGCCCTACCGGCACGTCGCCGACTACCCGGATCTGACCACCGAGGAGACTGCCGAACTGGCCAACTTCACCCAGCGGGCCATGCTCGCAGCTCGCCGCGCGGCCGCTCCCCATGGCTTCAACATCGGGATCAACCAGGGCGCCATCGGTGGTGCCGGCATCGCCGCGCATCTACATCAGCACGTGGTGCCCAGATGGGGTGGTGACGTCAACTTCATGCCGGTCATCGCGGGAACCAAGGTTTTGCCGCAGCTGTTATCGGAAACCCGCACGCTGTTAGTGGACGCATGGAAAGAGCTGTCCTGAACTCCGCTGAGACGGGCCGCCGGCGGCACGCGGGCTCCGCCGGTGCCAACGCCGACCGTCCCGCCCCCGGTCCCGGATAACCGCAGGTGCACTATGCTCAACATCTTCGCCCGCGCGTCCGTCTCCCGGTTCCTCGACCCGGTGGGCTCCTGGTTGTTCCGGGCCGGTGTGGGGCCTGACGCCATCACACTGATCGGGACCATAGGAGCGGTCGCCTCGGCTCTGTGGTTCTTCCCGCGCGACCAGCTGCTGGCCGGCACTATTGCGGTGACAGTCTTCGTGCTGTTCGACATGCTCGATGGGGCGGTCGCCCGGGCCCGCGGGCATGGCACCCCGTTCGGCGCGGTGCTGGATGCCGCCTGCGACCGAGTCGCCGACGGTGCGCTGTTCGTCGGGCTGACCTGGTGGTGCTTCGAGGTGGCCGACAACCGCCCGCTGGCTGCGGCAGCGCTGTTTTGCCTGGTAACTGCCCAGGTCATTAGCTATATCAAGGCACGCGCGGAAGCCAACGGCCTTTCTGCGGACGGCGGGATGGTGGAGCGTGCGGAACGCTTCATCATCGCGCTGGTGGGGGCTGGGTTGACCGGGCTCGGCGTGCCGTTCGCGATCGATATCGCGCTGTGGTTGCTTGCTGGGTTGCAACTGGTGACGGTGATCCAACGGATGCTCGCCGTGCGGCGCAGCGCCCAGGAGCGAGAGATGAGGTGAGCCGCCTCGCCGAACTAGGGTATGCAGCGGGTTGGCGGTTGGCTCGGGTCGCGCCGGGTGACGTGACTACTCGGGTATTTCGAGCCGGTGCTGATTTGGCCGCACGCCGCGACGGCGTCGGTGCCCGCCAGCTGCGCCGCAACCTTGCCCGGGTCGTTCCCGACGCCACCTCCGCAGGACTTGACGCGCTGGTGCGGGACGGATTGCGCTCCTATGCCCGGTACTGGCAAGAGACCTTCACACTGCCCTGCGCCGACCATGACGCCCTGTTGGAGCGGCTGGGTGGCGCGATGGAGGGAGTCGACCATCTGAACCGCGCACTGGCACGAGGTCGCGGGGTAGTAGTAGTGCTGCCACACAGCGGCAACTGGGATATGGCCGGCTTGTGGTTCGTCAGGCACCACGGTGAGTTCAGCACCGTTACCGAGCGGCTGCAGCCGGAGTCGCTGTACCAGCGCTTCGTCGACTATCGCGCCTCACTCGGTTTCGACATCGTCCCGCTGACCGGGGCGGGGAATCCGATGCCACGCCTGCTGCGCAGGCTGCGTACGGGTGGAGTGGTGTGTCTGCTCGCCGACCGGGACCTCACCGGTTCCGGGGCTACCGTGGACTTCTTCGGCGGTGCCGCGCGGATGCCGCTGGGGCCAGCTCGGTTGGCGGCGATCACCGGCGCCACCTTGCTGGTCATCGGCTGCTGGTTCACTCCCGACGGCTGGGGCATTCGCTTCCATCCCCCGGTGCCCGTGCGGAAACGATCAGCGGCGGAGGCGACCCAGGCGATGGCGGATTGCTTTGCCACTGACATCGCGGCGCATCCGCAGGACTGGCACATGCTGCAGCCGCTGTGGATCGACGACCTGCCGGGTGCTGCGCTGCGCGACGCGGGATAGTGGGGCCTGTGCGGATCGGGATGGTGTGCCCGTACTCCATCGCCACCCGGGGAGGGGTGCAGGCGCACGTACTGGGCCTAGCCAGCGGCTTGCGTGGCCTCGGCCACCAGGTGGAGGTGCTTGCCCCGGGCGCGGCAGACGACCCGGTGCCGGAGTTTGTCACCACCGCAGGGCGTGCCGTGGGCGTGCCCTACAACGGTTCCATCGCCCCGCTGGCGTTCGGACCGGTCGCGGCCACCCGGGTCCGGCGCTGGCTGCGCGACCATGAATTCGACGTGCTGCACTTGCATGAGCCCACCGCGCCAAGCCTGTCGTTGATCGCCCTGGCACTCGCCGACCGGCCTGTCGTGGTGACCTTTCACATTGCCACGGCGCGATCGTGGGCGCTGGCGGCGGCGCACGGCCTGCTGCAGCCTCCGATGGAGAAGATCACCGCCCGGATCGCGGTGTCCCCCCTGGCTCGACGACTGCAGGTGAAGTACCTCGGGGGTGACGCCGTGGAGATCCCTAACGGTGTCGACGTGGCTCAGCTGGCCGCCGCGCGACCACTGCGGGGTTACCCGCGCTCCGGCGGCACGGTGGGCTTCGTGGGCCGCTACGGCGAGCCACGCAAGGGCATGCCGGTACTGCTGGCGGCGCTACGCACGCTGGCTCGGACCCGGCCAGGTATGCAACTGCTGGTAGTCGGTGACGGGGACGATTCGGCACTGCTGCGCGCTGCCGGCCCCGCGCTGGCATCCCGGATCCGGGTGCTGGGCGGGCTGGGAGATGAGGGCAAGGCGGCGGTGCTGGCAAGCGTGGACCTGCTGTGCGCGCCCGCCCTCGGAGGGGAGAGTTTCGGCATCGTGCTGATCGAGGCGATGGCTGCCGGCACCCCGGTAGTGGCCAGCGACCTCGACGCCTTCCGTCTGGTGCTCGATGGTGGGCAGGCCGGCGTGCTCGTCCCCGCCGGGGTACCGGCGGCGCTGTCCGGGGCACTTGGAGACTTGCTCGATGATCCGGGCCGGCGCGCCGATCTGGCTGCTGCTGGCCGGCGACGTTCGATGATGTGGGACTGGCCGGTGGTGGCGCGGCGGGTGGTTCAGGTCTACGAGACGGCGGTTGCCGCCGACCCGCGCCGCTTAGCGGCTGGTGCCCGGTTCACCCGTTACGGCTCCTCTAGGGCCGCACGATGAGAGTTGCCGGGGCGGTCGCTACCGGGCTGCTGGTTGCCGCGGTGAGTGCGCTCGGTGCGATGCACGCGGCTACCCGATTGGACCGGTTGCATGTGCGGACCGACGCGGCGTGGGCTGCTCTGGACGCGGCGCTGCGTCGCCGCGCGCTCATGGTCGGTGGGCTGGATGGGGCCGCCGCGATGGCCGGGACCGCTGTGATGAACGCGGCCGCTGATGTGGTTCTTCGGGCCGGGGCACACTCAGCCCGCGAGGAGATGGAGAATGAGGTGGGCCGGGTGCTTGCGGTACTGGACTGCGCCGGCCTCGACCCGGCTCGCGCCGGCCAGCTGGCCGACGCACAGCAGCGGGTGGTGATCGCCCGGCGGGTCTACAACGACGCGGTGCGCGACACTCTGGCGTTGCGCTCCCACCGGATGGTGCGCTGGCTACGACTAGCCGGGACAGCCCCGCTACCGCGCTATTTTGAGATCGCCGAACCCGCGCTGACCGGCTATGAGCTCGACGGTGCTGGGGCGTAGCGGCAGAAGCGCCGGGTGAAACTGGCCGTTCCCGACGTCAACCCGCGCAGGTCGACGGCGTAGCGGAGCAACTCGGCTGCTGGCACCTCAGCGCGCACCAACATCTGGCCGCTCTTACCGGTCTCGGTGCCCAGCACCCGACCGCGCCGGCCGGACAGATCTCCCAGCACGGTTCCCAGATGCTCCTCGGGCATCCGCACTTCCACCTCGTCCAGCGGCTCCAACGTGACGACGCTGCCCTTTTCCGCGGCGTCCTTGAGCGCCAACGCGCCCGCCATCTGGAACGCCGCGTCGGAGGAGTCCACGCTGTGCGCCTTGCCGTCGACCAGCGTGACTCGGATGTCCACCAGCGGGAAACCGCTGCTGCCCAGGCCGCGTTCCATCTGCGTCCGGACGCCTTTCTCCACGCTCGGGATGAACTGGTGCGGTACCGCCCCGCCGACTACCTTGTCCACAAATTCGAACCCGCTACCCCGGGGCAGCGGCTCCACCTCGATGTCGCACACCGCGTACTGACCGTGCCCGCCGGATTGCTTGACGTGCCGCCCGTGGCCTTTGGTGGGGCCACCGAAGGTCTCGCGCAGCGGCACCACGACCGGCTCGGTGTCCACGTCGGCGCCGCCCGCGCGCAGCCGGGAAAGCACGACGTCGGCGTGCGCCTCGCCCATGCACCACAGCACCATCTGGTGAGTCTCGGCGTTGCGCTCCAGCCGCAGTGTTGGGTCCGCGGCCACCAACCGGCCCAACCCGCGGGCCAGCGCGTCTTCGTCGCTGCGGCTGCGGCCCACTACTGCCACCGGCAGTAGTGGCTCCGGCATCGTCCACGGCGTCACCAGCAGCGGATTGCTGGGCGCGGACAGGGTGTCACCGGTCTCCGCGGAGACCACCTTGGTGACCGCGCAGAGGTCACCGGCCACACAGTGGGGTACTTCGCTCAGCGTGCCGCCCAGCGGGGTGTAGACGTGTGCCACCCGCTCATCGACGTCGTGGTCGGCGTGCCCGCGGTCGGCCAGCCCGCGCCCGGAGACGTGCACCGGGCGGTCGGGGTGCAACGTTCCGGAGAACACCCGTACCAGCGATACCCGCCCCTGGTAGGGGTCGACGGTGGTGCGTACGACCTCCGCCACCAGCGCCGCGGTGGGGTCCACGTCCACCACGGAGTGCACCGACCCATCGGGGCGAGTCACCGGGGGAGGGGTGTGCTTGCCCGGAGCAGGGAAGGCGCCAGTGAGCACCTCGAGGAGCTCAGCCAGCCCGACCCCGGTGCTGGCGCATGCCGGGATCACCGGGTGAAAAGAACCGCGCGTGACCGCGGTCTCCAAGTCCGCGATCAGCGCCTCGACGTCGAGATCCTCGCCGCCGAGGTAGCTGTCCATGAGGGACTCATCCTCGCTTTCGGCGATGATTCCCTCGATGAGTTCATTGCGGGCCACGGCGAACTCGTCGGCGTCCACGACGCTGCCCACGGGGTTGGTTTCCCCTTTCACCGGCGGGTATCCGTGGCGATAGTCGAACAGTCGCTGCGACAGCAGGCCCACCAGACCGGTCACCGCACCGGCTCCGTCGCGGACCGGCAGGTACAGCGGCAGCACGCCGTCGCCGAAGGCAGCCCGGCAGGAGACCATCGCGCCGTCCAGATCCGCCCGTGGGTGGTCCAGCCGGCTCACCACCACCGCTCGAGGCATTCCGGCGTCCGCGCACTCCTGCCAGAGCGCGACCGTCGCGGGATCGACGCCATCTCCAGCAGAGACCACGAACAGCACTGCGTCGGCTGCGCGTAGCCCAGCCCGCAACTCGCCCACGAAGTCGGCGTAACCGGGGGTGTCCACAAGGTTGATCTTGATGCCGACGTACTGCAGTGGCGCGATGGCCAGCGTGACCGACCGTTGCTGGCGTACCGCGGCCGGGTCGTGGTCACACACCGTGGTGCCGTCGGTGACCGTGCCCACGCGGCTGATCACACCGGTGGCGGCGAGCAGTGCCTCCGCCAACGTCGTCTTCCCCGCCCCGGATGGCCCTACCAGGGCCACATTGCGGATCCGAGACGGGTCCTGCGCCGCTACGGCAGGATCAGGACGCTCACCGTTACCTTTCGTGCCCATGGCACCCACCCTCGGCTATGCGGACCGTGTGGTCGATCTCACACCGGTGTGCCGGGTCGAGGCAACCCCCAGCAGCCTAGAACCCGCGACGTTGTCAGCGGCCCCGACGTACGATCGAGTACCGGGTCCCAAGTACTTGAGGCCCAGTGCTTGTCTCGTGCTACTGCCCTGAGGAGCGAACCGCCGTGCTGGCCGAGAACATCAACACCGAGCATCAGATCGGTACCGCACTGGTCAAGCGCGGGATGGCCGAGATGCTCAAGGGCGGTGTGATCATGGACGTGGTCACGCCGGAGCAGGCCAAGATCGCCGAAGACGCCGGCGCGGTGGCCATCATGGCGCTGGAGCGGGTCCCCGCTGACATCCGCACGCAGGGCGGTGTGGCCCGGATGAGTGACCCGGACATGATCACTGGGATCATCGAAGCGGTGTCCATCCCCGTAATGGCCAAGGCCCGCATCGGACATTTCGTCGAGGCCCAGGTGCTGCAGGCGATCGGCGTGGACTATGTCGACGAGTCCGAGGTGCTGACCCCGGCTGATGAGGCCCACCACATTGACAAGTTTGCTTTCACCGTGCCGTTCGTCTGCGGCGCTACCAATCTGGGTGAGGCGTTGCGCCGGATCTCCGAGGGTGCGGCCATGATCCGGTCCAAGGGTGAAGCCGGGACCGGCAATGTCGTCGAGGCGACCCGGCACATGCGCTCGATCCGCGCGGGCATCCGCGCCCTGGCGGCAATGCCGCCCGAGGAGCTGTTCGCGGCAGCCAAGGACCTGGCGGCCCCGGTGGAGTTGGTCCGCGAGGTCGCCGAAGCCGGCTCGCTGCCGGTGGTGCTGTTCACCGCTGGTGGTATCGCCACGCCCGCCGACGCGGCGATGATGATGCAGCTGGGCGCCGAGGGCGTGTTCGTCGGCTCGGGCATCTTTAAGTCCGGTGACCCTGCCAAGCGTGCGGAGGCGATCGTCAAGGCCACCACGTTCCACGATGATCCGGAGATGGTGGCGAAGGTGTCCCGCGGACTGGGCGAGGCGATGGTAGGGATCAACGTCGGCGACTTGACCGACGGGCAGCGGCTGGCCCAGCGCGGCTGGTGACCCCCGGCAAAGGTGTCACCGACGCCAGCGCGCTATTGCTGTCCTCAGCCGCAGGTGCGCGGCTGCGCACTCCAGGGCCTGAGGCCGGGGCCGCCCGTCGTTCCCGGATCAGCCCCGGCACCGTGCTGGTCCACGCTGACCTGCACAACCACACGTTGCTTTCCGACGGTGCAGGCGATCCAGAAGCGGCGTTTCCCTCGATGCGCGATGCCGGCCTGGACGTCGCAGCACTCACCGATCACGCGATCCGCGGGGCCGCGGTGGAGGGCACTGGGCTAGGCGGCACGCCGTGGATCGGGCTGGACCGGGCCGGTTGGCGGCGCACCGGAAAGCTCGCCGATACCTACGACCGGCCCGGCGAGTTCACCGCGATCCGCGGCTTCGAGTGGTCACATCCGCATCTGGGGCATGTCAATGTGTGGTTCACCGATGACTTCACTGACGTGGCGACGCACGGGGCGATGGCCGAGCTGTATGCCTGGCTGACCCGGTTCGGCCGCCGCAACGGCGCCACCCCCCCGGCTGGGCTTGCCGGCTTCAACCATCCCTGCCGGGAGAAGGGCGCCTTCGCACACTTTCGCTATACGGCCTCAGCCGCCGAGCAGGTAGTCAGCCTGGAGATGTTCAACCGCTGCGATGACTACCTGTTCCAGGGCGTTGCGGCGGGCGGTACCTCTCCTTTGGTGGCCTGCCTGGACGCTGGTTGGCGGACTGGGCTGCTTGGCGTCAGCGACGAGCACGGCAGCGACTGGGGATTGCCGGAGGGTAGGGGACGGGCCGGGCTGTGGGTCGCCGAGCACAGCCGAGCCGGGGTCGCGGAGGCGCTACGGGCCCGGCGGTTTTTCGCTACCCGAGTCCCGGGACTGCGGGTGGACGCCACCGCGAATGAGGTTCGCATGGGCTCAGTGCTGCGGCACCGCCATGGCTGCGTGGCATTCGCATTCGACGTCGATGGCGGGCCCTCCTGGCTCGGCCGCCCGCTGCAGGCCCAAGTGCTGCGTCCAGGCACGTCGGTGCCCGCAGTGGCCGATGTCATCGAGATGCGCTGTGGTGATGTCGCCCACTTCACCGTGGCGTTGGATATCGAGGAGGGCCATTGGATGGTGCTGCGGCTGGCCGACCCCGCGGTTGGTAACGGCACGCAGGGTCCGCCCGGCCACCCTGCGAATAACCACGCGCTTGCCTACACCAGCCCGTGGTTCCTCGAGCCCTGACCGCGTCACGTTCGTACCGGGTCCGGAGCCGCGATCTGCTTCGAAGACTTTCACAGGAAACACTGGGAGTGGACGCGTCCGGCAATGTCTATGCGTACCGCACCATGTCTGTGCGTACCGCACCACGCGGCGGCGACCAGCGCAGAGCGGGCAAGCGGCGTCAGCCGAACATCGAACATCCAACGCCACAACGCACTCAGGCAAGCAGGGCGTCGCCGAGGAACCGGTCAGGGCTCGGTACCCCGGGAAGGGCGAAGAAGAATCCGCCGCCCACTGTCATGATGTACTCCTCCAGCGGTTCCCCGGACAGCCGCTCCTGGACGGTGAGGAACCCCTTGCGCAGGCTGCGCTGATAGCAGACGAACGCCAGGCCCTGGTCGAGCTGGCCGCTACCGTCGAAGCCGCGGCTGAATGAGAAGCCCCGGCGCAGGATGAGATTGTCGTCGGTTGCCGGGGTGCGCGGGTTGGCCAGCCGGATGTGTGCCGTCAACGGAACGACCAGCCCGTCGGGGTCCTCGGCGTATGCCGGCGTGTCGTGCTCGGCGGCCTGCCCTAGGACCGCGCCGCTCACCTTCTGCCGTCCGATCAGCGCCTCCTGCTCGCGCAGCGGCGTGCGGTCCCAGAATTCGACGAACATCCGTATGGTGCGCGCCACGTGGTAGGAGCCACCGGCTGCCCAACCAGGCTCCGGGTCACCGGCGCCGACCCAGACGTAACGGTCCATCACGGCGTCGTCGTCCTGCGGGAGATTGGCCGTGCCGTCCTTGAAGCCCAGCAGGTTACGTGGGGTGCCACCGCTGGCTGCGTTCACCGAGCCGCGCGTGTAGCCCTCGATCATCCAGCGCAGCACGAGATCGCTGCGGGTGCGGCGCATCAGCTGGCGCAGCGCGAACTGGATGGTGTCGGGGTGGCGGGCCTCAAGGGTGAGCAGCAGGTCACCGTGCGAGCGAGCCGGGTCCAGGCGATCGTTGGCCAAAAACGGCATCTCGATGAGCTCGATGGGCTTGCGCTCCGCCAGCCCGAACCGGTCGTCAAACAGCGTGGAGCCGACGCTGACGACGACGGATAGATCGTCAGCCGGCGGGCGCGTCCCAAGAATGCCGGAGTCCAGTGGTGGGTACGTCGGATCACGCTGCTCGATCGGCCGCCCCGCCATCAGGCCGCGGATCTCCTCGGTGAGCTCAGTGAACAGCCGGCGCAGGCCCGCCCGGTCGCTGGTCTGCACGGAGAACGCGGCCATCAGGCTGCGCGCGGGTACTGGGATCGCAGTGATCCCGGTCTGGTGGGTTCCCTCGAACGGCACGTACCGCGCCTCTGGCAGCTGGCCGCCGGCGTCGCTGGAGCTGGCGCAGCTGGCCAGCGCCCCTGCGCCCATGGCGGCGGCACCTGTCCCCAGGCCGCCGGCCAGGAACGCCCGCCGGGAGACTCCGCACCGCCGCGCTGCGCCGGCCATCGACTAGCCCAGCCTCAGCGCGCCGGCGATCTGCGAGGTCTTCTCCGACAGGCCGGCGAGCTGCGCTTTGAGGGTATTCACCAGCTCGGGCGACACCGTCACCGCGGGGCAACGCGGGGAGGGGTACTCGTCGTCCTGCAGGCAGTAGAGCACCCACCCGTCACCTCTGCGCAGCGGCGCAAGCGTGGAATTCAGCTCGGCAAATCCCCTGTTGATGTCTGCGAGCAGCGCCGGGTTGGCCACCTGCAGCGCCGGTGTCAGCGCCTCCACCACCGCTTTGGACCCTTCGAGGTTGCCGTTGAAGTCCCAGAGGTCGGTCTTGGCGTAGCGATCCTCCTCGCCGGTGATCTTGCCAAGGGAGACTTCCTCAATCAGCTCGGAGGCGCCGACGGCGACCTCGACCGGCGGGATCTCCAGGGTTGTGAACTCGGCTTTGAGGGTGCGCAGATCGGCGTCGAGCTGATCGGCGAACGGCGCGGCGCCCTCCGTGGTGTTCTGCGCGAACAGCAGGTACTCCAGCCGGTGCCACCCGGTGAACGTGGGGTCGTCGACGCCCGCGAAATCGTCGACCCGGGCGTCGACCTTGCCGTCGATCTCCTCCACGAGCCCGGCGATCGGCTCGATTCGCTCCCACGGCACCCGCGACGGGGCATACGCCCTCTGTGCGGCGGCAAGGTCACCGGCGCGGACGGCGTCGGTCAACACCTTCGTCCTCGTCACCGTCTCGTCGATCTGACCAGCGACATAGGTCTTGTAGGCGGCGATGGCCGGCTCGACTTGCGGGTTGGCGGCCGTCCCGGGCGGCGGGCTCGCACCCTGCGTCGAAATGGCCGGTCCCTGATTGGCCGAGCACGCCGGGATGAGAAGCAGTCCGACGGCGGCGGTGAGGCATGCAAGCTTGCGCATAGTGAGCCTTACCTTATATATGACCCGAGTGGGCTACAACAGGCGTGTGCTCATCTGGTCCCCATAGCGGCCTACCCTGGACGCTGTGACTGAGCAGGGGCCGGTGGTGGGGGTGTTGGCGCTGCAGGGTGACGTGCGTGAGCATCAGCGCGTCCTGGCCGGCTGCGGTTTGCGCAGCACGCTGGTTCGCCGTCCCGCAGAGCTCGCCGAGGTGGACGCACTCATCCTTCCTGGCGGTGAGTCCACCACGATGAGCCGGCTGCTGGTCGCATTCGACCTGATGCAACCGTTACGGGCTCGACTGGCGGCTGGCATGCCGGCCTACGGCTCCTGCGCAGGCATGATCTTGCTGGGTCGGGAGATCCTCGACGGCAGGCCCGACCAGCAGCAACTCGCGGCACTGGACGTGGTGGTGCGCCGCAACGCCTTCGGCCGGCAGGTCGACTCCTTCGAGGCTGACCTGGACTTCGTCGGCGTGCCCGGCGCCCCGGTGCGGGCGGTGTTCATCCGCGCCCCGTGGGTGGAGCGGGCCGGGGCCGGCGTCGAGGTGCTGGCCAGGGTGCCCGACATCCCGGCTGCCGTTCGCGCCGCCGGTAGGATCGTGGCGGTCCGGCAGGGGTCCGTGCTGGCCACCGCGTTTCATCCGGAGCTGACCGGTGATCATCGCGTGCACCAGCTCTTCGCGGAGATGGTCCAGCGGTCGAGTGGAACCCGGGTGAGCGCATCCGGGCGAGACTGGCAACCGAGAAAGAGCAGGTATGAGCGGCCATTCGAAATGGGCGACCACCAAGCACAAGAAGGCCGTGGTCGATGCCAAGCGGGGTAAACTCTTCGCCAAGTTGATCAAGAATATAGAGGTGGCCGCCCGCACTGGTGGTGGCGATCCGGACGGCAATCCGACGCTGTACGACGCGATCCAGAAGGCCCGCAAGAGCTCGGTGCCAACCGACAACATTGACCGGGCCGTCAAGCGCGGTTCAGGTGCCGACGCCGGCGGAGCCGAGTACCAGACGATCATGTATGAGGGCTACGGCCCCGGCGGGGTTGCCCTGCTCGTGGAGTGCCTTACTGACAACCGCAACCGAGCTGCCTCCGAGGTTCGCACCGCGATGACCCGTAACGGTGGCACGATGGCCGACGCCGGGTCGGTGTCATTCCTGTTCAGCCGCAAAGGCGTGGTGATCGTTCCCCAGCAGGAGGGTGTCTCGGAGGATGATGTGCTGGCCGCGGTACTCGATGCCGGCGCCGAGGAGGTCAACGACCTCGGCGAGTCCTTCGAGGTGGTCTCCGAGGCGACCGACCTCGTCGCGGTGCGCACCG
>JALZDU010000329.1 GCA_030862405.1 Actinomycetota bacterium
AACTCGCCGACGTGACGGGATACCCGCTTTGGCCCCGCTCGTCCTGCGTCAGGCGAACCCCTGACTACATCCATCGCTACATCAACGGCCACGGACGACGAGGAACGTCCTCGGACACGGATCGAAGATGAGGTCACCTCCTGAACGACGGTAGACAGTGCTGAGCATTGCCTATGACTACGGATCACATGGTTGTTGGGTGCGAAGGTGCGCGATCACGGGCGCCAGTGCTTCTAAGTAGGGCTCATGAACGGTGAGGTAGGTGAATCCGTAGCGGTCCCGAGCGCGGATGAGTTGGTCGGCCATCTCGTCAACAGTGCCCATAAGCAAGAAAGGTGTCTCAAGGGCCTCGTCGATGGTCATGGTGTCACCAAGGCACGCCACCACATCCTTGGCCGCGGCGCTACGATCATCGGTTTCCACCACTATTTGGATGAGCACCTGCCATTCGACCTCATCGGCCCGCTCGCCGGCATGCTCACGCGCAAACCGGACCCGCTCAGCGGCCTCAGCCGCTGTGCCCAACCGGAAAGTACCCGGTGGCTTTCCCGGAATCTGGTAAACTCCGGCGAGGCCGATAATGTTCGCGTGCTCGGCCGCGGTCCGAAGAATGCGGTCGCCGGTGCCGCCGACTAGCAGCGGAGGGCCCGCACCACCGAAACCTTGCCGCTGTATCGGCCGGGGTGCTTGGCCCGCAGGGAGGGCGCTCACCTGGTGTTCGAAGATCCGGCCTAGGTCCGTGATCGTCTGGGCCAACCGGTTGGCACGCGTTGCGAAGGGCTCCCAGCCGATGCCGGCCAGGTCGAACTCCCATTTCATATGCCCAGCGCCGAGACCAACCTCCACCCGGCCTCCGGTGAGAATGTCGGTCGTGACGATCTCGCGTGCCAGCAACGTCGGGTTCCAGAACGAGACATTGAGCACCAGGGTGCCCACCCGAATCCGCTCGGTCGCTGCGGCCGCGGCCACCAACACCGGAAACGGCGCGGGCGCACCAACATGATCCGGGGCGAAGATCGTGTCGTAGCCATACCGCTCGACCCGTCGACACTTCTCGACGAATTTTTGACCCGGCTCGACCTGGCGGAAGTTGCACGAAAACCGGAAATCTTTCGTCACTCCAGACACCATGCCGCTCACTCCGGCCGAAGACCAGATCAACACGCCAATCGACACCGTTCAGCAGCCAGCGAACACCAACACCAGAGTCCTCTGGTCCGCAACCAACCGCGCACTTCATGATCGTCGCTGGGATAAAGCAGCACGATCGTTCACGTGTGATCAGCCAGGCTGACCTCCAAACACGTCCAGCCCGCGGCTCAACACCATCAGCCGGCACTCGCAGCCACCAGGCGACGACCCAGCGGTTCACACCAAGGAAACAGCGCAACATGATTGCCCTACATACAGAACAACCACCGTCGTGCTGTCTACGTGCTGTAATGAACGGTCAATAGAGGTCAACGGCGGTTCGCCACGGTGCGGATTACCCACAGGTCAGTGCGTATCACGTGGCACGGTAGGGAGATTCCCGAGCTCACAACCAATACAGGCGCCTCCGGCGGGCCTCGCTCCGGGATGAGCCCACGACCGACCCCGGGTAGTGAGAGGCCACCAGGGAGCACGCCAACACCTCGTATATGGCTGCCGCTTCAGCCCGGCGTGCCCCCCGCGTGCCCCTTCTCACGGTCACAAGGGTCAACCACGGTCACTCATGTCACCTGTCGCCGAGTACCCGCAGGTCAAATTACTGCAGCCCAGAACCATGATCGCTGCCCGATCTTCCAAGCTGGCCATGCGGGTTCCATTCCACCAGGGCGATCGGGTTCCTTAACTGTTTGACTACGCGAGCGCGAGGATCCGGTCGATGGTGTGTTGGGAGAACGACGCGGTGGGCACGTTGTCCGGGCCCAGCAGTGCCGTGAGCTGGGGACCGCCGAGCACTGGATCGGTCCGCCAGACGGCGTTGTAGGCCCGACGGCGAGCCGCACCGGCCGGGGTGAACGTGGCCGCGAGATCGGTTCTTACCTGAGCTGCTATCTGCAGTCGGTGCATCCGCTCCCGGCGTTCCTCGCCGTAACTGGCGAAGGCTGCCACGGACCAGTCCGACCCGCTGCGCAGGACGTCGGTGACCATCCGGACGTCGCGCATCGCGATGGATAGACCCTGACCGATGATCGGATCGTTCCAGCCGGCAGCGTCACCGACCAGCACAACCCCGGGCGCATAAGGCCGATCGGTCCAGCTGTCGTTCATCGGGTAAAACGCACACGGCCCGGCCGGGCGCGCGGCACCGAACATCTCGCTGCCCGGGATACAGCGGAATCCAAAGGTGGCCAGAAACTGTGCCTGCCGGTCCGGGCCGGCAAACCGACCCTTCTGCGCAATGTCGTACAGAAGATACAGTCGCACCCGCCCGTTCGCCCGCGGGAAGACAAAGTAGAGCACATCGCCCTCGGTGCCGATCGACAACTGGTGAGCCGGCCAGGCGTGCAGGCCATCGACCAGCAGCCCAGCACACATCGTGCGCGGCGTAGTTTGGTGCAGCGCGATGCCCAACCGGCGGCGAACCGCGGACATCCGCCCATCCGCGCCAACCACCAGCCGGCAGCGCAGCTCCTGGACCACCCCGTCGTGCTCATAGCGAACCACCGGCGCGTCGCCCGGCTCCAGGTCAACGTCCCCGACACCGCGAACCACGGTGGCCCCCACCGCTGCGGCGGCCTGGGTCAACGCCTCACAAGCCTGGGGATGTCCAACATCCAGTGCGCCGGGCACACCGGGCAGCATCCGATCCAGCGGTGCAGCCACTGCCTCGGCCTGCGCCGGCTCGGTCACCTCGTCGTAGGGCACCGCCCGCGTCACATAGCAGCCCCCCGCGTCCAGCAGCGGCTTCTCCAAGTCGAGCCGGAGCAGCTCGGCCACCCCCCAACAAACCAGCACCTCGCCGCGCACCTTGTCCCGATAGGCCCTCTGGCGTTCCAGCACGACGACCTGGTAGCCGTCTCTGGCCATCACGGTGGCCAACGACGATCCAGCGAATCCGCCACCCACCACGACCACATCAGCTGATCGGCTCATGTCGCTGTTCTCCATCTCCCCGACCGCCGCGGATGTCCGGCACCGGTGCCGCGCATCTCACTAGTTAAGAGCGACGGCTGCACCACCAAATACATCACCTCCCGGTCCTAGATCATTCGCCGTTGTCACTGCTGCGGGAACGCGTTGTGACAGACGCCAACCTTCTGGACGGAGGCACAGCTGAAATCACATACCCGCCGTCCATCACAGGCAGACAAGGACAGCCAGACCATGGGCTGCTCTCGCAGACGCGCATCACGAGACGCACCCGCCGACACACACCAGCAGTCCTTCCAGCAAGAACAGGCCCATGCCGGCGCTCCCGCCTTGATGGCTGCTTCGTCCCAGCTCTACGGTTCCAGGAATGGATCCCGTCGAGCAGCTTCGCCGCGCACGGTCGGAGTTCCAGCGGCGGGTAGCGCAGGTGCAAGCCAACCACTTGGCACTACCTACGCCGTGCTCGGAATGGACCGTGCAGTCACTGCTGGCACACGTCATCGGAGCAGATCATGCCTATGTTGCTCTTCTCCATGGCAGTAACGCTGAACAATTTCGTGCACTCCTTGCCGCCTTTGAGGTCGGAGACGACCCGCTCAAACAGTTCCGGCGCAGCGCCGCCGAGGTGATCGCCGCATTCGGCGAGCTCGGCGCTCTGGAGCGCACCGTCCAACACCCGATGGGCGAGGTGCCGGCCGTTCAGCTGCTCGGCATGCGGGTCGCTGAGTGGACCATCCATGGCTGGGACCTCGCCCGCGCCATCGATGCCGACGACTCGCTGGACGTCAAGCTCGTCGAATCGCTCTACGCGCGCCTGGCCCCTCGCATCGATGCCCTGGCAAACACGGGAAACTTTCAGCCGCCGACTGGGCTTCCCCGACACCGCACCTCTCCAAGACAAATTGCTCGACCTACTCGGCCGACGGCCCTGATATGGGGTGCGCTACCCCGGTTATCCACCAGCGCGGATCTAGACACACAGCGTAGCCAGGGTCCCACGCTCGCGACCAAGCACTAGCGACCTTCGGCGGCCTCCGCTTCGGGAATGCCCCAAGACTCGGCATGAAGTTCCTGGGGTTGCACGCCTCGTCTGCCGTGCGTAGCGACGACACACGGCGTGCTGTTGACGTCACAGGCAGCCACAGGCCCGATTTTCAGCCCAGCACGGGCGTCCCGCCAGGGACACTGACGACTATTAGCCGCGGTCAACCACGGTCACAGGTCGGAGCCTCCGACCACGCGTCGAGCGCAGCCTTCCAAGCTGGCCACACGGGTTGGATTCCCGTCGCCCGCTCCACACCTTCCACCAGTCAAAACGGCGGCTTTCTCCTGATCATGGGAAGGGCCGCCGTCTCCGTTGGTGCCATTAACGGGCCATTAGGCCACAGGCACCATCGCCCCTGCCGCACCGTCGTCACCGTCCTCGTCGACCTGATCCGTACCGTCGTCGCTGCTCTCAGGGACCTCTGTCCGACCGGACTCGATCAGCGCGCGCAGCGCATCGGCAATACTGCGGCCACGAGCATTTGTGGCGTGGTGGTAGGTCAACGCCGCGCGCATCGAGCCGTGACCCATCCTGTGCATCAACTCCCGCGTAGTCCCGCCCGAACCCGCGGCCAGCGAATGGCCGTACGCATACGCCGTGCTCTTCGGCGATCGCCAAGGCCACATCCGCGCTCAAGGGGGAGCACGGCTCGTTGTGCCCGGGTCAGCGAGGCCTAATCGACACTGGTTCGTTGGGTAGTGATCATCACGCCGGATTCGTCCGTCGTGGACATCGGGACCGGCACCTCCCGCCTTATAGATATCCTCGGCCGGTCATGGCTAACCGAACCGCTGCTCAAGGGCTCTATCCTGCTCGAGGTCAGGTGGGTCTTGGCTTCGTCGTCGACCTGCTCCCATCCGGCAGCTGGGATTGGTGCATGTTGGCGTAGAGATGATCCGTCATTGCCGTCAACGTCTTTTCAGACTGCCTATACCAAGCGAGCCGCTCTCGGTGGGGGAGATCTGCGCCTGCACCGCGCTGACGTACCGTTGTGGGTCCTTGTCGCTGGTGTCGAGATCCCGGGCATCGGTGTCGCGGCCCGATATCTCGGCGGCGTCGGCTTCCTCCTTGGTGGCGTGCACGACACCGTCGGCGTGCTCGGGCGGGCCGTACACGGTGTAGAGGACTAGCGGGTTGACGCCGATGTTGCGGAAGTTGTGCCGGGTTCCGGCCGGCACTGCAACCAGGTCGCCTGGGGCGATCCGGTGAATCTGATCAGCCACGACGGCCTCACCGGAACCGCTGAGGAAACTAAGGATCTGATCGGTGTCCTCATGGGTCTCCTCGCCGATTTCCCCGCCCGGAGGGATGGTCATGATGACCAGCTGAGCGTGCCTGCCAGTCCACAGGACCCGGCGGAAGTCAGCGCTTTGCTCGGCAATGGTGGCGATGGCGAAGTGCTTCATGGCTGGCGTCCCTTTCAACGTCAGATTCAACTTTGTATGCGACCGTGGTGGCGATCCAACGAACGACCGCCGCGGCACCCAGCGCGGCGATGGTAGCCACCGCGAACGCGACGGCTACCAGGGTGTCGAGGTCATCAACGATGATGCTGTGCATGGCGTGGCCGGTATGTCCGGCCGCTGCTCGATGAACACTGACTGGTGTTCGGCGAGTATCCCATCGCCGATCGTCTACATAACGAACGCGGGCTGCCGTATCAGGCGCACATGTGTCAAGCACAAGCGTCAGGCCTCGTTGCACTCGCTGTCCGATGCGGCGAGCACTTGAGAAGGCCGTGGGACAGCTCTGCTGCGGAGCGCGACACAAGTGCCCGCCTGATCGTCGGCCGGCTGTCCGATGATGACGGTATCCATGCAGGCCCGCATCAGCGGGATTCCCCGGCGGCGATTCTCGTCGTCCACCGGTACCGAGCGCATCATCACCGCCCGAAACTAGGACAGCACGACCGGTGCAGCCGGCGGCTCGGTGTCACGGTGAGGGCATAGGGCCTCGTCAACGGTGTGAAATAAGGCAAGAACGTCGTCAAGCCCGGTCACCTCGATCGGTCGGACCACCGGACGAGTGTGGTCGACCACAATGCACAATGGTTCGTACCGCCGCCGGGCCGCCCGGGTAGCGTCGACCAAGGCCTGCAGACCCGGCGAGCCTAGAAACGTCACGTCGGTCAGATCAATCACCAGGATCGCACCCTCGGGGAGCTGGTCGAACCCATCGCTGACCGCGGCGCGGAGCCGGTCAACGGTCAGCAGATCGATCTCGCCGGCCACCGTGACCACCAGCGCCTCCTGGTCCTGCACCACCCGACGGGTATCGATCCGCAGCATCTGCTCAATCCTCGGCCCCCGAGCCGACGCAGAACGGGCATCGGGCTCACAACATCCGACTCATGCACCCCCGTACCTTGCCGGGCAGGGCATGACCGGGACCGGGGCCAGTACCCGGACGCGAGCTTGACGACAGCGATGACGACAACGCAGACGCCAACTTGGCACGAGCAGCACAGTGCGCGGTCGGGTCGCGGCGCAGATTGAGAGGTCGGAGGCAAGGGTTGCATGCTCCAGGGGATCAGGGGGTCATGACCTGGACGCGGATCACACCGGTCACGTGTGTGATCGCCAGCGTTGTGCCACGAGCGTGCCTGCTGCGGCTAGCGCGAAAGTCGCTTTTTGAGTGCTTCGATACGTCGGACCGATTCGTCGATCCGAGTCCGGCTGATGGTGCCGTCCTCCACTAGGCCTGCGATGATGTTGATCGCTTTGGGGGCGACGTCGGGTTCGTAGGTGCGAGGGTTGTTGTTGGTGAACATGAGGACGTCAATGCCCGCAACAATGGCCTGCCGCAGCACCGTTTCTAAACTGTAGTGCTCAGCGATAGCGCCCATCTGCATATCGTCGGCCATGACCACACCGTCGAAGCCAAGCCGCTGGCGAAGCAGTCCGGTGATGGTCGATGGTGACAGGGTGGCCGGCCAGTCAGGGTCGAGGTGGCGGTTGAACACATGGGCAGTCATGACGATGTCAACCATGCCGTCGTGGATCAACGCGCGGTAGGGAGCAAGTTCGGCTTCTGACCAGGTCTCGCTGACGTCGACGAATCCCCCGTGCGAGTCAGCGGTCGCACTACCGTGGCCGGGAAAGTGTTTGACGGCGGTGAGCACCCCCTGCTCGTGATGGGCGTGGATGACCGCCTGGGCGTGCTCGCTGACAATCCGGGTATCAGCGGAGAAGCTACGACTGAAGGCTCCGATCGCCGGGCTGGTGGGGTTGATGTCCAGGTCAATGACGGGAGCCAAGTTGACATTGATGCCCAATTGGCTGAGCGTGCGAGCAGTCACCGCGGCCTGCTGGCGGGTAGTTTTTACCCCCCGCTGAGCCAACTCACGCTGCGAAAGCGTAGGCGGAAACCCGTAACGTTCCTTCAGCCGCGTCACGCGGCCGCCTTCCTGGTCGACGGCCACGAGTAGCGTGCCACCAGCCTCCCGCTCAAGCCCGTTGATCAACATCCGCACCTGGTCAGGCGAGCGGATGTTGCGCACCTGCTCGCCGTTGAGCACATCGACGTCAAACAGCACAACGCCGCCGACTTGGCCCCCGCGGATCTGCTCAGCAACTAAACCCGCGTCCTCCACGCTCATACCCCGGAAACCAACTACCAGCATCTGACCAATCTTGCGTTCCAGCGTCGCGCGTGCCTCCGGAGACGTCACGTAGCTGAGCGGGACGTCCCGACCGTCATCAGGAGGGCCCGACAGCCAGCTAGTAAGCACTCCGAGCACCACCATCCCCATCAGCCCCCGCACCCACCAACCACGACGTTCACCAACCACGACGCTCCCAGCCAACGGCGGAACCGGTACGAATGCACACCTTGACATGGGGCACTGAATGCTCATCCGCGTGGTGAAGATGAATGTCAGACGAGAGCGCAGCTGATCCACCACTAGATCACCAGCGGCACCGGGCAACGTGCTGACCCCCGGAGCAAGCTGGGCAGCTGCCGCGCACCCCCAAGGTGCTGGGCGCCAGGCGCTGCCCGAACAGTTCGGGTTGTTCCTCGCCCCGGGAGGCGGCGCGGCCCGCTTCCTCGTCGTGTTCGACAGCGATGCGCTCGGCGCCACCGCGATCGGGCACTACGCGAGCTGCGTAACGCGATGCCGCATCTGCTTGCCACAGCTGGGCTGGCCGGCGCTGAGGTGTCCTACCTCGGTGACACCACGATCGGGCTTGCCCTGGCCGACCAGGCCAGAGCCGACCTGGTGCGCGTTGCGGTCGCGGTCGGACTGGTCAACCTGCTGCTACTGGTGTTGTTCCTGCGCGCGCTGATCGCCCCGTTGTACTTGCTAGTCATCAACGTACTTGCGGTAGGCGCGACGCTCGGGTTGACCGCGGCATTGTTCCAGTGCCAACTCGGCCAGGACGGTCTCATCTTCTTCGTGCCATTCACCGCGGCCGTGCTGCTGGTCTCCCTGGGCAGCGACTACACCGTCTTCAGCGTCGGCTATCTGGCAGGAGGCCCGCCGCAGACCGCTGCGCGAGGCGCTCAGGATCGCCGTGCCACGCGCCACCCGCGCGATCAACGCCGCCGGGATAACGGCCGGCGCCACCAGCACGGTGAAGCGTCCCAAGAGCGAGAAGCTATTGCCTATCTGTTCGCCACCAGCCTTGATCGTGTTCAGCGCGTCGAACATCCACAGCGCCTCGCCATCTCGACCGAACCAGTACGGCTCCATCGGCACCTCCTATCGATGCATCACAGCGCGTCCGCCGTGATCGTCCGGTTCGGCCACGATTGCGGCGTGGGCGGGTAGGGACGGGTTTGGCTGCCGTGTGTCGTCCCGCCCAAAATGATCGCCTAGGGCCGGAAGTAATCACAGAGTCTTGGGACACCGTCGATGTTCATGACGGGTATCGGGGTGATGGAGATCGGCCGTGGGCTGGCTCGATGGCTCCCACGGGGACTGCGGTGGCCGGTCTGACCTGGTGCGCACGGACGGCCGGGGAGATAAGCCGGGTCCGAGTGTGACCGAGCAGGACATCCCCTATCTTGGCCTACCCGGAGTAGGAGGTTTCCGTGTGTGAACGGCAGCGCGCTGAGGTGGTGGGGATGGTGAACGGCGCTTGTGGGACTTTGCGGCCCTGGCCCACCAGTAGCACTCAAGTGCTTGATCATCTCTTGATGACCTGCACCGTGGTGCGCGACGAATCCACCGAAAACCTTGACGTGGACGCTTGTCCGCTCAGCGAGACATCACCGGCTACTCATCAGCCAGGGCTACGAACTGCCCGGCAGATGGAAACAGAGGTCAATGCTGAACGAGAATCGCTTGCGGCCATGCGCAATCAAGTTAAAGAAAAGGGGCTAGGTCAAATGATGCGGAGATGGCTTAGCGGGTTGCTGATGTATGAGGACGATCTGGAACGACTACGGGAGGCTGATCGAGACCTAGCGTTCGAATTAGGCATAGCCAAGGGAGCGCGCCAGTGAAGATGAAGGATATTCTGATCGCGGTAGGTATCATTGCGGTCGCGTTGGCGTTAACGCCTCGTTCCGAGACGGCCACGCGGCATGATACCGGAACCAACGGTGTAGCTTCGCCACGGACGCCCTTTCCTTGTGAATCCGACCACTCAATCCAATGCAGCTGGGAGCAGTACCGGCAGATAGCTGAGGAAGATTGCGCTAAGTATCGAGCGCAAGGTGGAGGATGCGAAATAGTAACCAATGGCGAGCCACCGCACGCGGTACGCATTCCGTCCGATAGCGAACGCGCCGACATGCGCCGAAAAATCGATGAAGGCACCAGGCGCCTATGCGACAACCTCGCTAACGCAGGATACGACTGCAATAGCCACTAACCCATTATGAACTACCGGTCGCCGCAGTGGGACCAGCTGGCTATGCGGATTCGATCCCCGTCACTGCTCCAGGGCCGTAGTTCTCGAGCCTCGTCGATCTCTCGGTCGTACGATCAACAAGGCGATGACGCCCCTAGCGAACGAGGGACGTGATCCTCAGCAAGCGACGGACTGCTCGGGTCGTCAAGACGCCTAGCAAGTGCGTTGAGCAGATCCGATCCGTGCGTAGCCAAGTCTCGGCCGAGATACGCAATGCGGCATAGGGGTCAGCAGCCCGGCAGGATGAAGATCCTTCCCCAACGAGACGCACACCCGGCTCCGGATAGTTGACCGATACGGCCAAACGGGGACGCGGCGGCAGGCTGAGATGATGCGGACATGACGACAAGCTCTGAACCTCTCCAATGGATGCCGCTGGCGTGTGAGAAGTGCGGATGCGAACGAGAAGTGCAGCTACCCCGCGAGGGTGGCACCTTCATGACGGCCGAGAAGTACATGGCCTTGCACAAGGTGACCGGCATGGTGCTGCTCTGCGAGGACTGTGCACCCGCCGGATCACTCAGATTTGGAGAGTGACGCGGGCAGATCTCGGATTCACCCAGGTATCGACCAACCCGCAGCCGCTGGACCCACAACACGACGCTCCCACCTCCGCCGGCCAGGGATCTCGCGACGCCGAGCCGCCTGGTCCACCTGGCCCGCGCCGGCGACGTCGTCGTCGTCCGCGCTCGGAGGTGCTGTCCCTCGGGTGAAGCTCTCGCGACACCCCTGCTCAGCGCGGGTGCCTACCTCGTCACCGGGCAATGTGCTTATACGTACAAATGGCGCAATCTGGGGCAGTTGACTGCCGTAGCCGAACGCCGCACGTTTAGCCGGTGAAGCCCGGTGTGAGCATCGGCAGCCGCCGGGTAGGGCGGCGCCTGGCTGCCATTGAGACCTACGAGTTTCCGTCCAACGTGCGTCGGCGGGTGCATCTCAAGCACCCGTCGACGTTGGTCGATGACATGTGGCACGAGTTCTTGTTGCATACCCGCGACTACGCGGCCTTTTGCGACGCGGCAATCGGGCAGTTCCTGCACCACGAGCCGGAACCCAGGATGAGCCTGGACCAGGCGCCGGCGAACCGCTCGGACGGCCTGCTGATCATCCTGCAAAGGGCGCGTCAGGATGATCACTGTGGACCTCACGCCCTTCGCCTGCTCTTCCGCGTCGACCAGGAGGCACAGCTGCCAGGCTGCCGCCGCTATCACGTGGACTGCGGAGGGCGAGAGCGGTGCTACGACGCGTCGCGCCAGGGCTGGTGTGCCTGCACCATCTATAGCTGGCCGCCCGGCTATACCACCGACAGTCAGTCGTCCTCCTGCTCGTTGCCGCCGCTGTCGTCCTGCTCTTCCTGCTCCTGGCCTCCGGTGCCACCCTCCAAAGGTGACGAGTCGTTGCACGCCGAGGAGAACGCCAGCGCTGCCGTCGTGGCCAGCACCAGGCCAGCCCGGAACAGGACTGTTCGGGTTTGTGTCGAAGTGGTCATGAACGGGCAAGCTACTGCAAACGCTCACGAGGTAGCCGGGTGTCCCCCACTTGACCGTTGTGCCGCCCTCGTGCCCATCCGCAGGGCCGCAAGGGGGCAACAGCGGTCACTCACGACACGTTTCGCCAAGTGGCCGCTCATCCGCACTTACCCGGGGTGACAGTTTTCTGGGCGCCGGCCCTGCTCGCGTGTCCCGCTCGCGGCGGATAGTCGGCTTTCTTCCCTTGATGGTGGTGTGCCGTAGAGCAGCGATCACCTCGTCGGCCGCGGGCTCCGGTACCTCCACTAGTGAGAAGCGATCGGCGATTTCTATGCCCCCAATGTCGCGGCCACTGAGATGGGACTCCCCGGTTATCGCGCCGACCAGGTCCTGTGGCCGGATCCCGACGCTGCGGCCAACACCGAGAAAGACGCGCGTCGTCCCGCCTCCTGTCTGGGAACGGCGCCGCCCTCCGCGCCTCGCGGCGTCATGGATATCCGGTCTCTTGTGCACAGTTGCGTCGCAAGCGTCTGGAATCTCCTCATCGTCGGCTTCACGTCCGCTGGACTCGTGAGCCAACTTCACCGCGGCGAGCGCCACATCCATGACATCGAACTCATCAGCGAGCGTCTCGACCACGACACGGAAGCGCTCCAAGTCGTCGGAGAGAAGGCTCTCCTGCAGCGCGGCACGGGTCAGCACGAGACGTCGCGCACGCAGATCTGCGATCGTGGGCACCTTTTCCACCGTGATCCGCTGCTTCGTCACCCGCTCGATCGCCTTGAGCATCCGGTGCTCGCGCGGTTCCGCCAACGTGATTGCCACACCCTCGCGGCCAGCACGACCTACCCGCCCGATGCGGTGCACGTACGCGTCGGGCGCCGATGGAACGTCGTAGTTGACAACGTGGGTCAGTTGCTCGATGTCGAGCCCGCGAGCGGCCAGGTCGGTGGCGATGAGCAGTTCCGCGGCCCCGCTGCGCAGGCGCCCCATTACCCGATCGCGTTGCTCTTGGCCCATCCCCCCGTGCAACGCCTCAGCGCGGTAGCCGCGACCATTCAAGATCTCAGTGAGCTGATCGACCTCTTCCCGGCTCCGGCAAAAAACGATCGCAGTCGAGGGCGCCTCCACATCCAATACCCGTCCAAGCGCAGCGGGCTTTTGCGCGCGAGTGACCACGTAGGCGCTCTGCCGCACCAGCGGACCCGTACCCGCGGCCGGCGCCGTCCGGCCCATCTCGATCCGTACCGGATCACGCAGGTGGCGGCGGGCGATACCGTCGACACGGGACGGCATGGTCGCGGAGAACAGCACAGTTTGCCGATCCTCAGGAGTGCCGTCGAGGATCGCCTCGATGTCCTCAGCGAACCCCATATCGAGCATCTCGTCCGCCTCATCGAGTACGACCGTCTCCACACCCCGCAGGCGAAGCGTCCCACGACCGATATGGTCGATCGCGCGGCCAGGCGTGGCGACCACAACATCGACCCCGCGTTCCAGCACCTGCAATTGCCGGCCGATCGGCTGCCCTCCATAAATCGGAAGAACGCGGACCCCAAGATCGCGGCCATAGCGGTGGAACGCTTGGGAGACCTGCATGGCCAACTCACGCGTGGGCACCAGCACCAGCGCCACCGGCCCCGCACCTCGCCCGTCACTGGACATCCGCTGCAACAACGGCAAGGCGAAGGCAGCCGTCTTTCCCGTCCCCGTCGCGGCCTGGCCGAGCAAGTCCCGCCTCTGCACCAACGGTGGGATCGCCTCGCGCTGGATCGGCGTGGGCTCCTCATACCCAAGCCCAGACAGCACCCGCAGCAACTCAGGCCGCAGCGCCAGGTCAGCGAAGCTCGCCGCGTCGTGGGACACGCTCACACTCATCCTCGCCCTTCTGGTCCTACTGCCGTCCGTCCATGCTCACCTAACCGCCGGACCAGGGCGCAACTGGGTCTCAGGCGCCGTTGCGGGAGTCGGGCGAGGCGTCGAAGACCGCGCCGCTGCGTGCTGGGAGAACCAGCGTCAGCGTGCCGGGTGCTAGCTCGGCGATCGGTGAGCCGTCGGTCGTCAAGAGAATCGTGACCGTGGCTGGGTGCGCCGGTAGCGCGCTGATCAGCGGAATCGTGAACCGACGCGACGCCCCAGCGACATTGACGGCAGTGATCATTATGCTGCCCTGCAGGGTACGGGCGAAGGCATAGACGTCCGGATCGGCGTAGAGCGGGATGTAGTCGCCGGTCTGAAAAGCGGGGTGGGACTGGCGCAGCGCAATGACCGCCTTGTGAAAGGCGAGCGCGTCGAGATCCCACCGCTGCGGGTGGTCCCATGGAAACGACTTGCGCGCCCAGTGGTCTGGCAGTGCCCCGCCCAGACCGATCTCGTCGCCGTAGTAGATCGAGGGGGCGCCGGGGAAGGTGAACAGAAGCAGCGTACCGAGCCGGACGCTGGCCCGGTCGTCGCCGGCGATGGTGACGAAGCGGGAGGTGTCGTGACTGTCGAGCAGGTTGAGCTGGGTGAGCTGGACGGGCCAGGGATACAGGGCCAGGAGGTGATCGATCTTGGCCGCGTAGGCGCGGCCATCGATGCCGGGCCAGGGAGCGTATGAGCGACCTTCGACGGTCTCGGGTCGCACCCGGTGGCCGGCGCTGAAGGCGATCGCCGCTTCGGCGAAGAGATAGTTCATGACGCCGTCGAACTGGTCACCTCGAAGCCATTGGCGGCTGTCTCCCCAGACCTCACCGACAATGTATGCCTCGGGGTTGATTGCCTTTATTCGCTGGCGGAACTCCTGCCAGAAGCCGTCCGACTTGATTTCGGACGGGACATCGAGCCGCCAGCCGTCGATCCCCTTGCGAAGCCAGTACTCGCCGACGCGCATCAAGTACTCGCGAACCTGCGGGTTATCAGTGTTGAGTTTGGGCAGGGCGTGCAGCCCGGCCCAGGCCTCGTAGCCGGGCGGGCGGTCGTGGTCATAGGAGTTGGCCGGATGGTGGTGGAACGTGAACCAGTCGAGCCATGGTGACGCCTTGCCGTTCTCGAGTACGTCATTGAATTGGAAGAATCCTCGACTGGCGTGGTTGAACACTCCATCGAGCACAATCCGCACGCCGCGCCGTTGGCACTCCGCTAGCAGCGCGTCGAAAGCCTCGTCTCCGCCGAGCAGCGGATCGATCTTGTAATAGTCATGCGTATGATATCGGTGGTTTGAAGCGGACTGGAAGATCGGGTTGAAGTAGAGCGCCGTCACGCCCAAATCTTGCAGGTAATCAAGCCGCTCGCGGACACCAGCCAAATCTCCGCCCTTATATCCGAATGGCGTCGGATCACTGTCCCACGGCTCGAGGTTGCTGCGGGGCTTCTCTACACTATCGCTCTTCGCGAAGCGGTCCGGGAAGATCTGGTAGAAGACGGCGTGTTTCACCCAGTGCGGGGTAATGACGGCAATCGGCGGGTCGTGCGCCGGTGATGCGGATGCTGAAGAGCTGTTTGCCTCTCGGTCTTGCATGGCGCGCGTTTGCCCCTTCATCACCATGAACGGGCCGTCAGGGCCCGAACGACGGCAGTGCCCACGGCGCGCCACCGACGCAACAGCCGGCTCTGTCGTGGATGAGCTCGACCATGACGACCCCTGGCGAAGATATCCACTCCATCAGTGCATCCGTGAGGCCAATAGTTACAAAGAGTTAATTGTGGCCAGCTGGACGGCTCCCCCCTGTGGACACGCCGACACGAACGGGGCGAGTGGATCCGCCGCACTGCTCATCGCTCGCATCCCATCCACATAACACCCGCACCTGTACACACCATGTTGACGCAGTCCCCGCCAAGCCGCGCCTACCGTGTCACCTGTGAGCCAAACGCCGATCTATGTCCAGCTCCGTGGTGAGCGAATCAACGCCGATGTCCCAGCCACCAGGCACGAGCCGCTACAGGCGGACCACGCCGCGGCGCACCGCCTGCCCACCGGAGGGCCGGGGCCGGCGGCGGTGTTCACTCGTGCCCACTCAAGGCAAGGACACGAACCGGGACACAAAGACCACGCCCCGCCTCGGACCGCAGCACCCGTGGGATCCCAATAGGCATCCAACGGCGATGCTCACTCGCAGGTGCGGGCGTGGCGCGATACCCCAGAGTCAGCCCACCCCAAGGAAGGTGAAGCTGACGCTGTTGCTCTTGTTGCCATCCTCCCCTTCGATGGTCACATCGACCGTGCCCGAACCCTGAGGGACGGTCGCCTCGATGGTCCCGGTCCTGTTGACCTTGAACTGGACCGGCTCGTCGCCAAACAGGAGCCTCGCTGCGTTGTCCACACCGTCACCGCTGATGAGCACGGGGGTGTTCGGCAGCGCAGAGTCCGGAGTAATGCTGTCGATCTTCATGGGGCTCCTTTCGAGAGCACATAGTCGCGATGCCCAAGAAACACCCGCTGTGGAGCTGACGCAACCGCAGCGTCACCCGTCGTCGAGGCGTCATCGGATCCGTCGGCCTCGGAGCTCTCGACGTATGGACGCATACCAACTGCTCAGCCATAGTTTGCAGGCCAACTCGGACTCGATCACCGCACCTTTGCGGGATATCAGGGCGCCTGGGCGCTGTTCATCACATCTTCTGGCAGGGTGGCGTGCATCATCGAGACGTTGTAGCGCTCGTATTGGGTCATGGTGAAGTAGATGTCGCGGCCGTGGGAGTCGGGGTTGAAGAAGCCGCCGTAGAGGTGGGGGTACTCATCGTGGGTGGCAACGGTGATCGGGTCGCCCCAGGGTCCGGTGGGGTGGGGGGCCAGCCGGACCACGATCGCGCGGCGGCCTTCGTCCATGGTCATCATCTGCCAGCGTTGGAGGGTGTGGTCGTAGCGGACCGAGAGTTCTCCGACGGGTCCGGCGACGATGGGGGTGGCGAGTGCGCTGGTGCCGCGTTGCCAGTCGTTGCCGGTCCAGTATTCGTAGGCGGTGGTGTCGAGGAGTCGGTGTTCGGGGACGCGGGCCAGGTAGGCGGCGCCGAAGCGGCCGTTGGGGGTGCCGAAGGCGTAGATGAGGTCGTCGTGGCGGGCGTAGGCGATCATCTGGAAGTTGTCGTCGAGGGCGGCGGTGTTAGGTCGTTGGGCGCCGGGGGCGTCTTTCCAGGTTTGTCCGCCGTTGTCGGAGTAGGCGATTCCGCTGTAGTTGGTGATCCAGCGGCCGGGGGTGGTGAATTGGCGTACTGACATGTAGGCCATGTAGTCGCGTCCGTTGATGTTGACGCCGCCGGTGGGGATCTTGGTCATTTCGACGCCGTTTTGCTTGAGCGAGGGCAGCAGTTCTTTGGCATGGCCGGGACGGTCGGTGACGAAGTTGTCGAACGACATGCCATCGGCCGGGTTGCGGTCGCTGCTGCGGGCCAGCGTGTTCGATCGCCAATCGTTCGTGGCCGGGTC
>JALZDU010000397.1 GCA_030862405.1 Actinomycetota bacterium
GTGCGGTACCGCACCGGCCCAGCCCCGGACCCGACGGTGTCCGACCACAGACCTCCGGCCCGTACATCGCCCCGGTTCGCCTCGCCCACGCGACGACAAGATCAACCGGCCTGCACCCCTCTTGTTAATCGCTCGCGATGATCTCCGAGGCCCTCGATCTACGGTTACAGCAGCCACAGCCGGGTGCCGCGCCGTCCGTCCCGTGTTCCGGCGGCGGACGTCCGCACATGCCGCTGTCCGTGCGCGGGCGCCGGTGTAGGCCCTACTGAACGGCCGTAGGGGAACGCGGAACGCCGCCGGACCGAGGTTAATGTCATGTGATGCCCCTGCTCGACGCCGTGGCGCCGTTGCTTGCGCGTCCGAGGCGCATCCTGGTGGCTGGCACGGCCGGTGCAGGCAAGACAACCCTCGCCCGCCGCGTCGCGGCGCTGCTCGGCCTTCCGCATATCGAGATAGACGCGCTGCCATGGGGACTGTTGCGTCGGTGGAGAGCAAGATCAGGCAGGCTTGGTCGATGCGTCGTCGCTCTCGTCGAGTGCCAGCACCAAGGTCCAGCTTCGCGGGGTTTCGCTTCCCTCCGGATGTGATCACGATCGCGGTTCGCTGGTAACTGCGCTACGGGCTTTCCTTCCGTGACGTGGAGGAGCTGCTGGTCGAGCGGGGCATCGAGGTCGATGATGTGAGCGTGTACCGGTGGGTGCAGCGGTTCACTCCGCTGCTGATCGACGCGGCACGACGCTGTCGGCACGCTCCGGGTGATCGGTGGTTCGTCGACGAGACCTACGTCAAAGTCGCCGGGCGATGGGTCTATCTTTACCGGGCGGTCGACCAGTTTGGGCAGGTTATTGACGTCCTGGTGTCCGAGAAACGGGACCTGGCGGCCACTCGCCGGTTCTTCACACAGGCGCTTGACCACGGTCCACAACCGACCGAGGTGAGCACCGACCGGGCTGCTGCGTATCCGCGGGTGCTCGATGAGCTGTTGCCCTCTGCTTGCCACGTCACCGAGCAGTATGCAACTGCGCTCAGCGCGGGTGATCAGTGCAGGACATGCATTCGTTCAAAACTTGCGCCGCGGTCACTACGAACTGGCTGTTGACCTCCACCCCAACCACCGAATCTCAGGAGCCTTCACCGAACTCGCACTCACCATCTGAACAACACCCCCACCGCAATCGGCGGCGCCTGTCTTCCCGATAACGCAACAACGCCCTTCCATCGCCCTCGTCTCAGCCTGGCCCTTGCCTCCGACGTCGCGACCGGCTCGGCGGGCTGATCCACGAATATACCCAGGTCGCATAATGGGAATGAGGATTCGGCACCCACACCCCGAAGCCCCCGCTGTCGACCCGCCCCCGGATACCGTGGCACCGCTTCCCGTCACGCCAGCCGCCAACGGGGCACGCGTGCTGAAGATGGCACGGCAGGCGATCGAGCAGCGTCTGGCCGGGTCATGACGAGGCCCGCTCGACGAAGTACTCCTCGGCGACCCAGCCAGCGTAAGTGTCAAGACCCATTACCGCGATCAGACCAGCAGTCTGAGTGTCTTGCGCGCGCAACGCACGGATCTTGCGCGCCGTGGTGGCCGGGTCGAGCCTTAGGTTGACGGCGAGCTGGCTGGTGGGCGTGGTGATTGGGTAGCCGGGGGCAAAGACGCCGAACTGCTCACTGAGTGCACTCCACCGCCGCGCCCACTCGTCGGTGACTGCGCAGTAGAGCAGCCGTGAGCCGTGTGGCGCGGCACGGTCGAATGCCTCGGTGGCCCACGCCGATATGGCCCGGTGGTCCGGGTGGCCGGTCTGGCCGTCAGGGCCGAAGGTGAGCACGGTGTCCGGGCGGACCTCAGCGATCAGCGCGCACAACCGCCCGACTGCGTGCGGAACACTGACCCGCGCGCAGTCGCCGTCGCGGTAGCCGAGCCAGTGGTGCTCGTCGACTCCGAGGATCTCCAGGCTGCGCGCCAGCTCGCCGGTCCGCTGCGTGGCTAACCGGTGCGGTGGCCAGGTAGCCGGGTCCGGCGTGCCCAGTTCGCCGCGGGTCGCGGTCACGCACACTACCCGCGCACCGGCGTCCCGGGCCAAGGCCATCAGACCACCGGACAGGTAGGCCTCGTCGTCGGGATGGGCCCACACCCCGAGGATGGTGCCCAGTGCCGCGACTCCTGCTGCCGACGCGATCATAGTTGGCTCCGCCGGGGCAGAAGCACGTGCAGGATCAACCCAGCGCCGCAGCAGGCAACGGCCAGCATCCCCAGCCGAGCAGCTCCGGTCGCGTTGATGACCTGCCCGCCGAGAAGCGCACCGGACGCGAAGCCCAGGTGAATCGCGGAGCCGTTCAGCCCAAGCAGCAGCGGTACCGCCTGCGGTCCGAGCTTGATCAGGCGGTGCTGCTGCGCGGGTACGAAGCCCCAGGCCGCGATCCCCCACAAAGCCACCATGACTACCGCCCCCGCCAGGGTGGGCGTGACGAGCGGAAACAACGCGAAACCCGCCGTCAGCACGCTGACCGCGAGCAGCACAACCGGGCGGCTGCCCCACCGGGCGGCGGCGGCCCCACCCGACCAGGTACCGACCATCCCTCCGACACCCAACTCCCCGGTCAGCAGTCCCAGTCCGGCGGATCCGGCCGCACTGCCCAGCAGCACAGCAAGGTAGGTGTACATGCCGTAGCAGACACCGGCTGGCGAACGTTTCTGCATGCGCTGGCCACTGACTTCTTCACCCTCGACACCATTACGCGGCGTCGACTTATGTTCTGTTCGTTATGGAAGTTCGCACCTGTACAGTGCACTGCTCGGGATGACCGCCCACCCAACCGCCGCCGCCTGAACCACCCAAGCCGTCCGCGACTTCCTGATGGGCCTAGACGCTCAGATCACGTATTCCGTTTCCTCATCCGCGACCGGGACGTCAAGTTCATCGTCGACTTCGACACCGTGTTGGCCTCCGAGAGCTTCTATGAACTCAAGATCCCTCCCCGGACCCCCCAAGCGAATACCGCTTCACCATTGCTTGGTTGGCTGCATTACCCGCGCATAGTATGAGCCGCCGGTCACACCAGGACCCGTTAAGGGCGACAGCCCACCGCGGGTGCCAGGTGCCCAGCGGGTGGGTCTGAGCTGGCGATTGGTTTTGAGTTAGTTGTTGTGGTCGAGTCCGTATCTGGTGGCGTCGGCTGCCAACTGGGAGCGTGAGGGGATGCCCAGCTTGGCGAAGATGTGCGAGAGGTGGGCCTTGACGGTGCTGGGGGAGATGAACATGCGCTGGCCGATCTGGCGGTTTGTGAGGCCGGCAGCGATATGGCGCACAACCTGCAGCTCGGTGGGGGTCAGGCTGTCCCAACCGCGTGAGGGGCGCTTTCGCTCACCTCGGGCTCGGCGGACGTAGCCGATCACTTCGTCGGTTGCTAGTGCGGCACCGCTGGTGAATGCGGCATCGTAGACCTCATGTCCGAGTGCCTCGCGGGTGGTGAGCTCGGTTTTTGCCCAGAATTCCGGCTCGGGGGGAAAGCGGATGATGCCCAGCCGCGCGCGGCCGGCTGCTGCAGCGCCCAGCAGCCGCGTGGCCTCTTCGAAGCTTTCCTGCCTAGCGGCAACGGCGGCCAGGACATCGAGGCATTCCGGGATGTCGGTGGCAAAGCCCTTCGCGACCAAGCGGCCCAGCGCCTGGTGGGTGTGGCGCTCGGCGTCAGTGGTCTCGCGCGCGGCGAGCGCGAGACGACCCAGCAGGCGCTCGGCGCCAGCCTGCATCCAGTCGCTACCCAGCCGTCGGGCCAATTCCAGCGCCTCATTGCACCGGGCGCGAGACGCATCAAGGTTGCCGTCGAGCCGTTCCAGGCTTCCCAGCAGGGCAAGGTGCCAGCCAAGCATGTAAAGAAATCCTGAGCGGCGCTCGACTTCGACGGCGGTCTGGAGGTGGCCCCGTGCCGCGGCGAGCTCACCCAGCGCCATCTCCGTTCTGCCGAGCATGTGGTTGGCCATGCCCAGAACGAAGCCCGCGCCGGTATCCAGCACCCGCTGCAGCGTCGTGCCGGCGAGCGAATACGCGGACTCGGTCTCGCCGCAAGAAACGTGCACGTAGGTCAGGAACCCGTTGGCGAAGCCGTTCGTAACCGGCAAACCGACCTCGTCACTGGCAGCGATGGAACGCCCGAGTAACTCTCGTGCCTCGGCCAGCCGCCCCTGAAACAGCGCTTCCCAGCCTAGGCACAACCAATGCCAGGGAAACCCCCACGTGTAACCACGCCGGGTCGCGGTGGCATACATGTCCTCGAGCACCGGGCGGGCGGTGTCGAACTCGTCCTGGATAATCCAGCCAAGCGCCAGGCATTGGGCGGCGTCGATGCGACACCAGTCGTCGCCGGCTTGAGTGGCCAGCTGCACGCTTTGCTCCAGCAACGGTCGTCCACCGGCCGGGTCGCCAATGCAGCTCATCAGCCCGAGGGTGTGCAAGGCTCGCCCCTGCGTCCAGGGGTCCCCACAGGTCTGGCCGATCTTCAGCGCTTCCTGCGCCCACCCGTGGGCTGCATGGTAGAAGCCTGCGTACTGGCCGAGGCTTCCGCGCGCCGCGATCGCCCGTCCCCGCAGCGGTGTGGGCTGTTCACCGGCGCCACCAAGGGCGCGGGCGTACGCGGCGTGGCCCTCCTGATAGCGACCGGTGAACAGCCAAAAGAGTGTCAGCGCATTCACCAAACGCAGCGCAGCGTTGGGGTCGGTCGCCGCCGCCCACTCCAGGGCGGCGCGCAGATTCGGCAGCTCGGTGGCCAAAGTGCGCAGGACGGGATCATCTCGCCCGGCGCCGAGCACGTGGGTCTCAGCGGCCTGGGCCAGCATCAGGTGGTAGGCAAGGTGGCGCTCGCGCAGGTCGTCGAGCTCACCAGCGTCGACCAACCGCGCCGTGGCGTACTGGCGGACCGTTTCGAGCAGGCCATAGCGCACCTCGGAGCCGCAATCCTCGGTGGTGACCAGAGACTTGTCGACCAGACCACCCAGCAGATCGAGTACCGCGTAGCTCTCGATCCCCTCACCCGGGCACACCTGCTCAGCGGCCTCCAGCCCCCAGCCCCCGGCGAACACCGCCAGCCGTCGCAGCAGCGTCCGCTCACCCGCGCTGAGCAGCCCAAAGCTCCAGTCGATCGAGGCCTGAAGGGTTTGGTGGCGCGGCATCACCGTGCGGGCACCCCCGGTGAGTAGGTGGAAACGGTCGCTGAGGGCATGGGCAATCTGTTCGGGAGTCAACATCCGCACCCGCGCGGCAGCGAGCTCGATGGCCAGCGGGATGCCGTCGAGGTCAACACAGATCTGCGCCACCGCGGGCGCGTTGGCTGCGGTGATCACAAAATCCGGGTGAACTTGCGTGGCCCGGTCAATGAACAAAGACACCGCATCGGACTGACGCAACGCCTGGATCGGCTCGCGTTGCAGCTCGCCGGGCAACGACATCGACGGCACCCGCCAGGTCATCTCCCCAGGCACCCCCAGCGGAGCCCGGCTCGTCGCCAGGATCGTCAGCCACGGGCACGCGCGCAGCAGCGCATCCACCAGCTCGGCACAGGCGGCCAGCAGGTGCTCGCAGTTGTCCAGCACGACCAGCGCGCGATGGGCCCGCAGGTGCTCGATCAGCGTGTCCAGCAGGGCCCAGCCCCGCACCTCAGCCAAACCGATGGCGTCAAGTACCGCGGCTGGCAGCAGCGTGGGGTCCTCGAGCCGTGCGAGTTCGACCCACCACACGCCGTCGGGGTGGCGGTCCATCGCGTCGGCCGCTGCCTGCAACGCCAGGCGGGTCTTGCCGCAGCCACCCGCACCGGTCAGCGTCAGCAGCCGCACCCCCTGCAGCGGAGCGCTGATCCGGGCCAGCTCAACGCGCCGACCGACGAAACTGGTCAGCTCACCGGGCAGATTGTTGGGCATCGTGTCCAGCGAACGCAGCGCAGGAAACTCCACCGGCAGATCCGGATGCACCAGCCCGAAAACCTGCTCGGGTCGCCCAAGGTCGCGCAGTCGATGAACACCAAGGTCGGCCAGCTCCGCATGCTCCGGGAGCCGATCAAGGACCAGGTCGCGGGTCGCCCGGGACAACACAACCTGACCACCGTGCGCGACCTCGCGCAGCCGAGCGCATCGGCTGACTCCCTGGCCGAAATAACTGCCCTCCTCACGCCGCTGGGCCTCTGCGGTGTGTAGGGCGATACGCGGTCTCAGTGACGCCCCGCCAGGCCAGATCGTGCGGTAACAGCCCCGCTGCACCTCAAGCGCTGCGGCCACCGCGTCGGAGGCACGGGTAAACGCCGCCACAACGCTTAACCCGTCCTCCAGCTGCGGTCGCCGCACACCGCCATGCCGTGATATCGCCTCATCGAGCACCTCGTCGTACCGGACGATTGCAGCAGCCATCACCTCGGGAGCCGACTCTTGCAGGCGTCTCGCATCCTCAACATCGGTCAGCAGGAAGGCTGCCGTGCCAACCGGCAGCTGGAAACTCGCCTGCTCGACGCCGCCTGCGTCCACCGGGGGATCTCCCCACATCAGCGGCCGGCCCGTCCGGACGCGCGCTCGCGATTGTCTCATCGCCAGCGCCTCCCTATGTAGGGCCTGCTCCGGGTGCACAGACCAACATGCCCGGCGGGAATGTCACCCACCAACCCAGCCACCCGCCTCAAGAGCAGAGGCGAACCCTCTCCAATAGGTGCAATCCCCGCCGAATTACCGCTGGCGAGCGGACCGCGTTGACGCTGACGGGCCACGATGGTCTCGGCCGGGAAACGGTGACGGAGCAAAGTGGGTAAATGGGCACGACCGTCCTACCACGTGCCCGTCAACCAGATCGTCTCCGCCATCCATAGTAAGTCCCATTAATAGTTAACTGGCCATGAAGAACAGTTCCAACTGAATATTGTCAGGATCACGGAATACCAGCGCCGAGTACTTTAACGGGTTATCAATATCGGTCACTCCTGAGTGGGGAACCTCCAAGCCATCGAGCCATTCAGCCCAGGAATTCAAATCGCGTCGACTCGGCACAGAAATGCTAATGTGGTCCAGGCCTGTTCGGGCTTCATCGAATGGCTGACCGTCATTCCTCGTATTGCGATGAACTCCTATGACGATCCCACAGCTGAGGTCAGTGAGGAGCACAGTGTATCCGGTGTCTTCGTTGCCGTAATGCGGAAACTCGGCAGGGATGCGTTCAAGCCCTAACACCCGCTGATACCAGTCCGCACTAGCCTCTACATCGGTTACGGTAGCACCAAAGTGGTGGAATCCGGCCATCGGCGGTCGTTGTTTCACCGTCTGATTCATCCTTGATTTCCTTCCGGCAGCTCACTGTGAAAAGCACCATCTTCTCCGCCTGGCGAGCGCCTCCTCACCTCCCCGAAGCTGCACGAGCCGTGCACGCAGAGCGCGGCGTTTACCACCGCCCCGGAGTTGGAGTCCGCCCCCGCAGATCCTAGCGCGTGCTTAAACGGTCCGGTACCTGCTTTGCTGGGGGCATCGACGTCGGACTCGCTGGAGAAGCTCAGCGCAGTTCGTAGAGCTCGTAACGCAGTACACCTCCACTGATGACTCCCTTGGCAACGGCTTGAATCTTGTTCATCCACGCATATCGCTCATCGCCGGTCTCGAAGCGAGGAGCCGTATATACGGTCGCACCCTCCATGCCAGTAGAGAGGTCCACCCGCCCACCGTACGACACATATATGAGTGCTCCATCTTCTGTTTCAATGGTAAGTCGCACATCCATCAGGCCGATTCTGGTCGGGCTGACAACGGCCCAGTCGGCAGCCGCAACCCCCTTAAGCTTGGCCCGCAGGCGTTCTCCGCTGTACTCAGCAGACGTGATCTCAATGATCGCTCGAGTGCCCGATGGTCCCCCGGGCATCATGATCGGTTCAGAGATTCCGACGTCCGCGGTGCCGAGAGGAATAAGTTCGACAGTCATGAGGATTCCTTCCGAATAATGGAGGTACCCGACGGCTTCCTGCGTGGGAGCCACGGCGCAAGATAGGAGCCTGAGTACATGGCTATGAGAAAAGCCGCTAGGGCACCATCGGGCTGCATCAAGAACCAAAGACCTGCGGGTTCTCAACCTGGATTGCGCTCGGCGCTGCCCCTTCCCTGTTCGCTGCCATGTCTGCTCCCAATGTTGGTCCCAGGCGGCGCGGCATCTTTCCGGCTTCTGGTAGGAATCCCCGAAATCTTTCTCGTGGCCGCTGTAACCTGATCGGCTCTGATCCTGACCTGCCGGCGCCTGGCTTACATCGGCCATCCGGCCTATATCGGCGGTGGGGCGTTGCTGCGCTCGACGAAGCCGAGGCAGGCGAGCTCGGTTGATCTTGGGGTTGGTCAGATCACCATAGCGAGCTCGTTGATGGTGCCCACTATCCGCAGGGTCATCGGTTCGTCAACGCCGAGTTCGATCTGGTGCTGGAAGGTTGGGCGGTGCCCGCGGAACATGCGTATCTGGCGCTGATCACCCCACCGAATAACTCGGATGATCATTTGGAGGGCCTGCCCTCGTAGTGGCCAATCCTGACGGGCGAGCACCACCGGTCCAGGCTCACGCGTAGCGTGATCCCGTCAGGGACACGGCAGCGGCCTGGACCGGTGGTGATCGACCGTGACGAGGCTCAGCCGCGGAGAAGGCCAGCCGGACGCAACCGAGCGGCTTGATCTGTGAGTGTCGACCGATTCTTAGCGGATTGATCACGAGTAGGACGAGCGGCGCGAAGCTGCGCTCAACGTAGGTGACCGACCTCTGAAACCTCACAGGAATCGCGATCTTCTCACCCCCGTCGCGCGGGGCGGACTAGACGTCTGGGTAGCCAGAAACCCACGCCCGTACGTTTGTCGGATGCGGCGTCGAGCGGAAGGATCATCGTCATGACCGAGTCCGTGGTCCAGCCCTCGCCGGAGCCTTGGCATGCCCTTTGACCTCGACGGAACGCGCATTGACAGCGTCTACCAGCACATTTTCGCCTGGCAGCAGGCTCTCACTGGTCGGCTCGTTGGCCCTATCACACAGAGCGGCGCCTGAGGTGACTGATTCGCTGTTGACTGACGCCAGCTCGCGGTTGACCGATGCGCTGCAGCATGCGCGGTTCTCTGACGACGCGCTTGAGCGGCTGCGCTTCCCCAAGTCGACGCTGAAGGTGTCCATCCCGGTGCGGATGGACGACGGCAGCTTACGGACCTTCCGTGGTTACCGCGTCCGGTAAGACGACTCTTAGCTTAAGACACACCTAACGGGTGATCCGGAATCCACGCGAGCCAAGCCTGTGGCGAGGTGGTTGGTCGGCTTGATGCGAGGCGGCGAGCAAAGCACGCCTTCGTGGACCCTCCCGGCCTCGCGACCGGAGCGTATCTCCGGTCGGATCCGGACGCATGTGATCACCGCAACGTCCTCTTCCGCTTGATATGCAGGTAATCGTGAAGCTCCTCGTCCTTGAGGTACAGCGCCTCGATTACCTGCATATCAAGCATTATGCGGCCCGGCAGGGCGAAGGTAATCTCGGATTACCCGCATAATGCATGCATCAGTCTGCGGATGTGCCGCATGGTCATCCGTGCACGACATGGGGTGGGAGTGCGCTCAGTTGACGCAGCCGGCTTCCCAGTCCGCAGTGCCGCAGCTCCGGTAACAAGGGTGTCTCAGATAGCGCCGGCTGGTGAGCTGCGTTGCCAGCCGATTGGTTGAGTGATGTTGGGGTGAGTCAGCGAACTGGTGGGCTAGGGCGGTGACGGGCGGTGGATATGCCGGGAGCCCGCCTCCCCGAGGGGCAAGCGGACTCCCGGTTAAGCGGTGGGATCAAACAGCGCGCACGCCGGTGGCCTGCAGGCCCTTGTTACCCTGGCTGATCTCGAACTGCACGCGCTGTCCCTCGTTGAGGCTGCGGAAGCCGCCAGCGTCGATCCCCGAGTGGTGCACGAAGACGTCGTTGCCGCCGTCGTCCTGGGAGATGAAACCGTAGCCCTTTTCCGCGTTAAACCA
>JALZDU010000433.1 GCA_030862405.1 Actinomycetota bacterium
GGTTAAACCTCGTCTCCTGCTCCCCCTTCCCAAACCGGACATGAAGTTCTCCCTCATCCGGCTTTCCCCCGGGCAGTCGATCAGTTGCATTCCCCGACGCCACTCAGGTTGACAACTGACCCCAGCGACTCGCGAGGCTCCTCGACTCGACAGTCTAGTCTTGGCCGTTGCTACCGCACACCCGGCTGGAGGGCCTTCGCTACGACGGGTTGTGTTGTCCACGCCGATCACCGCTACTACCAAGGAGAAACTGTACTAGTGGACGCTCACGACATTCCGATGTAGGCCAGTGAAGGGTCGTGGAAGAATCCGCGGATGACTTCCGGAAGCTGGGCCGGGCGCTGCAGAGCGCGAGTGGCACGTCCGTGGAGTTCGGACTTGCGTCCGATTCCGGCGCGGCCGAGCTGGTCGTTCGCGAGGTAGGCCCACGGGCGCGGTGCCGGTGTTGCCACCGGTCCGTTTCCCGGGGCCCCCTCCCGAACCCGGCGTGCCAATCTCTCGGCACCGGGCTCTCCACGTGTCTTGCCCGCTGGTCAGCCAGTGGTGGTGGCTGCCGGTGTCGGGGTCCACGGGGTCGGGATCCTGCTGCCGCGGTAGCGGTAGCGGGTCACCGCGACGCTGGATGCGCCGGTGAACACGACCCCATTGTAGGCGAACCTCCACCCGGTGTCGCAGAAGCGACGGCGGAGTTCTTTCATTCCGAGCCGGTTCTTGCGTCGGTGTTTGTTGCGGGCCCAGCGCATCAGTCGGCCCCAGGTGTGGCTGTCGATGGCGCCGAACACCGCTTTGGACACCCCGTATCGGAAGTATCTCGCCCATCCCGCCAACTTCCGGTTGAGGCTGGTGATCAGCTCGTCCAGTTCGAGGTGGCGGGTTGACCTGTGCGTCGCGGTCTTCACCTTGTCCTTGACCTTCTGGATGGCCTTGCGGGACGGTGTGGTGTAGACGTAGCACTTCTGTGTTCCTCGTTTCCGCAGGCGGCGGACGGTGAAGCTGAGGAAGTCGAAGCCCTCGTCGATGTGGACCGTGCGGGTCTTGTCAGGTGCCAGCCGCAGCCCCAGCGGAGCGAGCACGGCCGCTACCTCTTCGCGCAAGTTCTCGGCATGGTGTTGTTCGCCTGCCACCATGAGGACGAAGTCATCCGCGTAGCGGATGAGTCGCCAGTTGCCGAGGCCGTTCTTCTTGCGTCTGGCCCGTCGTCCTTCGGTGCCCATCTGTTGGTGCCACTGCTGGTCGAAATGATCGTCCAGAGCGGAGAGGGCGATGTTGGCGAGCAACGGGGACAAGATCCCGCCCTGGGGGGTCCCGGTCAGTGTCTCTTCCCGGTCTCCGAGTTCGGTGAAGACCCCGGATCTCAGGAACGCCTTCACCAGCGCGCAGATACGTTTGTCCTTGATCCTCGCCCGCAGGCGATCCATCAACGCCGTGTGCGATATCTCATCGAAACAGGCTTTGATGTCAGCCTCCAGTACCCACTGATATCCGCGGGTACCGAAGTAATGGATCTCGGAGATCGCATCCTGTGCGCGGCGGTTCGGGCGGAACCCGTACGAGCACGGTTTGAAGTCCGCCTCGAAGATGGGTTCGAGCACCGCCTTGAGGCTGGCCTGGACCACCCGGTCGGCGATGGTGGGAATCCCGAGGCGCCGGAGTTTCCCGGTGGCGCCCTTGGGGATCATCACCTGTCGCACTTCGACCGGAGTGAACTCGCCAGATTTCAGCGAGTCCCGAATCTGGCTCAGGAACGCCTCGACCCCAATCTGGGTCTCGATTAAGGCCACGGTGGCCTTGTCGATCCCCGCGGTCCGAGCCCCCTTGTTCGTGGACACGCGTTCCCACGCGTGCACCAGAAACGCCGGGTCACAGACGAGATTGAACAGGTCACCGAACCGGCGGGAGTCATCTTCTCCCGCCCAGCGGTGCAACTTGGTCTCCCATCCTCCGTACCACGAAGTACGCCGAATCAGGATCCGGCCACCCCGCGGCGCCGGTGTTCACCGGTGCATCTTCGGACATTGCTTTCCCTCCTTGACTCAACACGCTGCCGCCCTTCCCCATGTGCGCGGGCTCTCCCCGGCTCGGAGTACTACGGCGGCTCCGCCCCACCCGCGCCCTTCGGTCGGCGTCGCACCTATCCTCACCCCGTCTCCCTGGCCGGGAGCGGAATGGGGAACAACCGCGGATGGTTCCCACGTTCACTGATATTCGGTTGACGGGTGAGGCA
>JALZDU010000445.1 GCA_030862405.1 Actinomycetota bacterium
AGACGGTGGACGCGCTGATGCGCATCGATCTGCCGGCCAGCGTCGACGTCAACATTCAGTAAGGCCGGGAGATGACAGCGACTGATTCGGATCATCAGGGCAGCAGGACCGTGCGGGGAATCCTGGGTACCAAGCTCGGCATGACCCAGGTCTTCGACGACAACAACAGGATTGTTCCGGTTACCGTGGTCCAGGCCGGGCCCTGCGTCGTGACCCGGATTCGCACCGCGGACAAGGATGGCTATCCCGCGGTCCAGCTGGCCTTCGGCGCGGTGGACCCACGCAAGGTGACCAAGCCGGTGGCCGGGCACTACGCCGCGGCCGGTGTCACGCCGCGCCGCCACCTGGTCGAGCTGCGGACCGCCGACGCCGAGGACTACGAGGTCGGCCAGGAAGTCACCGCCGAGGTGTTCACTGCAGGGGCTGTGGTTGACGTGGTCGGTACCAGCAAGGGCAAGGGCACCGCAGGGGTGATGAAGCGGCACGGTTTCGGTGGCCTCGGGGCCAGCCACGGTACCCAGCGCAAGCACCGCTCGCCGGGTTCGATCGGTGGCTGCGCCACGCCGAGCCGAGTGTTCAAAGGCACCCGGATGGCCGGCCGGATGGGAAACGTCCGGGTCACCACCCAGAACCTCACAGTGCACCGCGTCGACCCCGAGTCCGGGCTATTGCTGATCAAGGGCGCGTTGCCCGGCCCGAAGGGCGGCCTGGTACTGGTCAAGACCGCCGCGAAGGGTGGAGCACAGGGATGAGCCTAGAAACGAAAACGGTTGACATCCGCAATCCCGAAGGCGGCATCACTGGCACCGCCGAATTGCCCGACGAGGTATTCGACGTGCCGGTGAACATCCCTCTGATGCACCAGGTGGTGGTCGCGCAGCTGGCCGCGGCGCGGCAAGGTACCCACGACACCAAGACCCGGGGTGAGGTTCGCGGTGGGGGCAGCAAGCCGTACCGGCAGAAGGGCACCGGGCGTGCCCGGCAGGGCTCGATCAGGGCGCCGCAATTCACCGGCGGCGGCACCGTGCACGGCCCCACGCCACGGGACTACACCCAGCGCACCCCCAAGAAGATGAAGGTTGCCGCGCTACGTGGCGCGCTGTCGGATCGGGCTCGCGACGGACGGGTGCACGTGATCTCTGGATTGGTCTCCGGTGATGTCCCGTCGACCAAGACGGCTCGTAAAGTCCTCGAAGGGCTTGTCGAGCAGGGTAACCGGTTGCTGGTGGTGCTCAGCCGCGCCGACGAGGTGGCACGTCGCAGCGTGCGAAATCTCCCTTCGGTGCACGTGCTGGCTCCCGATCAGCTCAACACCTACGACGTCCTGATCAACGATGATGTCGTGTTCACTGCCGAGGCGCTGGAGGCATTCCTGGCCCGGGTGCGGGGGCGTTCTGCCACCACGGTGGGGGCTCCGTTGATGGAGGAGGATGGTCGATGATCCCCGACCCTCGTGACGTGATCCTCAAGCCGGTCATCTCGGAGAAGAGCTACGGGCTGCTGGAGAAGAGCAAGTACACCTTCGTCGTTGCGCCGGACGCCAATAAGACCGAGATCAAGATTGCCGTGCAGAAGATCTTCGGCGTACAGGTGGTCAGCGTCAACACGCTCAACCGTTCGGGCAAGCGCAAGCGGACCCGGTTCGGGTACGGCAAGCGCAAAGACACCAAGCGGGCGATCGTGACGCTGTCCGCTGAGAGCAAGCCGATCGAGATCTTCGGCGGACCGGCCGCCTAAGCGGTCACCAAAGGAACTGGGTTACCACATGGGCATCCGCAAATACAAGCCGACGACCTCAGGTCGTCGCGGCTCCAGCGTTTCCGACTTCGCCGAGATCACCCGAGACCACCCGGAGAAGTCGCTGGTCCGTCCCCTGCACGGCCGCGGCGGGCGCAACGTCCACGGCCGGATCACGACCCGGCACCAGGGTGGCGGACACAAGCGCGCTTACCGCCTTATCGATTTCCGGCGGGCGGACAAAGACGGTGTGCCGGCCAAGGTCGCGCACATCGAGTACGACCCGAACCGCACCGCCCGGATCGCACTGCTGCACTACGCCGACGGTGAGAAGCGATACATCATCGCTCCGGAGAAGCTGCGCCAGGGTGACATGGTGGAGAACGGCCCGATGGCCGACATCAAGCCGGGCAACAACCTGCCGCTGCGCAACATCCCGGTCGGCACGGTGGTGCACGCGATCGAGCTGCGTCCAGGTGGCGGCGCGAAGATCGCCCGCTCGGCTGGCGCGCGGGTTCAGCTGGTGGCCAAGGATGGTCCCTACGGTCAGCTGCGGATGCCGTCCGGCGAGATCCGCAATGTCGATGTCCGGTGTCGCGCCACGGTCGGTGAGGTCGGAAACTCCGAACAGGGCAACATCAACTGGGGCAAGGCCGGCCGGATGCGCTGGAAAGGCAAGCGGCCCACGGTTCGCGGTGTGGTGATGAATCCCGTCGATCACCCGCACGGTGGTGGTGAGGGCAAGACCTCCGGCGGACGCCACCCGGTGAACCCGGCGGGTAAGCCCGAGGGCCGTACCCGGCGCCGTCAGCCCAGTGACAAGCTGATCGTCCGTCGCCGCCGCACTGGCAAGAAGCGCTGAGCAGGAGGGAGGAACAATGCCACGCAGCCTGAAAAAGGGCCCTTTCATCGATGACCACCTGCTCAAGAAGGTGGATGCCCAAAATGAGGCCGGTAGCAAGCAGGTCATCCGAACCTGGTCGCGCCGCTCGACGATCATCCCTGACATGATCGGCCACACCATCGCGGTGCACGACGGTCGCAAGCACATCCCGGTGTTCGTCACCGAGACGATGGTCGGTCACAAGCTCGGGGAGTTTGCCCCGACCCGCACGTTCCGGGGCCACATCAAAGACGACCGGCGGGCCCGGCGCCGCTGACGCGGCCCAGCACCGACAAACAGCCGTGAGACGAACCGAAGAGACGAAGAGGTAGCAGCGCATGGACGCCCGTAACCAAGCCGGTGCGACGACCGCGCAGGAGCCGTCCCGTGCGGTGGCGCGGGCGCGGTACGTCCGAGTGACCCCGATGAAGGCGCGTCGCGTGATCGAGCTCATCCGGGGTCGCAGCGCTCGTGAGGCGCTGGCGGTGCTCGAGTTCGCGCCGCAGGCTGCGTCCGGTCCGGTGTCGAAGGTGCTGGCCAGCGCCATGGCCAATGCCCAGAACAACCTCGACATGGACCCCGAGAATCTCGTGGTGACCAGGGCGTTCGTGGACGAGGGGCCGACGCTGAAGCGTTTCCGGCCCCGTGCCCAGGGCCGCGCCTACCGGATCCGCAAGCGCACCAGCCACATCACAGTGGAGGTCGAGGCGGTAGCGCAGCAGCGGTCCGCCAGCCGATCCCGTGGCGCCGGCTTGGGCCGGCAGACTTCGGAGCGGCGGGGCGCTACCAGCAAGAAGGCCAACTCCACCCAGACAAGGAGTGCCCGCTAGTGGGTCAGAAGATCAACCCGCACGGCTTCCGGCTCGGCATCTCGACCGACTGGAAGTCCCGCTGGTACGCAGACAAGCAGTA
>JALZDU010000446.1 GCA_030862405.1 Actinomycetota bacterium
GATAACCCCGCTCAGCCCGCTGAATGCGGAGGGGGAGGAATGTCATCAAGAGGTAAGGGTTGGGTGGGGGCGGGGCGGGAGACTGTTGTGAGGAGGGTTCGGGTGGGGAGGGGGGTCGTGGCGTGCCGCGAGTTGACCGGGTTGCTGCAAACACCGCCCCACGTGCTGTGCTGCTGGTGCTGGCCAAGGCGCCGGTACCAGGTCAGGTGAAGACCCGGCTGTGCCCGCCGGCCACCCCGGATCAGGCTGCCCGCATCGCCGCTGCCGCCCTGCTGGACACCCTGGACGCGATCCTGGCGGTGCCACACGTGATGCCGGTGGTGGCACTGACCGGTGACCTCGCCGACGCGGTCGACGCCACTGAGGTGACGGCGCGGTTGCGGGCCACCACGGTGCTGGCGCAGCGGGGGATGACGTTGGGTCACCGGATCGCTGCGGCCTACGCTGACGCCACCGCGATGGCCGGGGACCTGCCGGTGCTGCAGATCGGGATGGACACCCCACAGGTGAATGCCCGGCTGCTCGGTCAGTGCCTGGACCTCCTCGAGGGTGATGGCGTGGACGCCGTATTCGGACTGGCCGCCGATGGCGGTTGGTGGACTCTGGGGGTGCGGCAATCTGCGTTGGCCGATCTGATCGCCGATGTGCCGACGTCGCGCTCGGACACCGGGGCACGGACCCTGGCCGTGCTTCGGGCCGCTGGGTGCCGGGTGGCCGAGCTTCCCCCACTATCCGATGTGGACACCTGGGAGGACGCCACCAAGGTGGCAGCCGGCGTGCCCGGTGGACGGTTCGCCGCCGCGGTTGCCGCGCTGTCCGCGCAATTGGGCGACCGGTGAAAGCGGGGCCGGGTGGGGCTTTCGACGCTGCTCTTGCCAGCCGGTCCACCCAGCTTGTCAGTGCGGACGGACTGGTACTCCGGGTCGCCTCAGTGCTGCACCGATCCCGGGCTCCGCAACCGATGAACCAGCTGCCGCCGATCACCGACGGCGGGTTGCTGGTCGATCTGGCGGCACGCCGGGCCGTGCCTTCCTGATCCAGCACCCTGGTCGGGCCTTCACTCGCAGCGAGCTGCTCGAGCAGGTCTGGGCTGGACCTTCGGGGAACAGTCCATGGTGACCGTCCACGTGCGACGGTTACGCGAGAAGGTGGAGGCCGATCTCACCGCCCCCGAGCGGATCGCGACAGTGTGGGGCGTGGGCTACCGTTATGACAGCAAGGAGTGACCGCGGTGCTCGAGGAGCTGCGCCAGGTCGACCCGGTCGCGCTGCTGTGCACCCTGCCGGTGGCCCTGCTCGGCGCGCTGCTGCTGGCTGCGGGCCAACGCCAGCAGCGAATGGCCAGTGGTGCACGGCAGCGACCCGGAGCTGGCCCGGGTGGTCCACAACCTGCTGTCCAACGCGATCCGGCACACCCCTCCTGATGGCACCGTGGTGGTCGCGGCGGAACCCGCGACGGGCAGGCCTGGTTGCGCGTCGACGACGCCTGCGGCGCATCCCCGAGCACGAGCTGGACCGGGTCTTCGACGTCACCTACCGCGGCAACACCGCGCGCACCCCGGCGCTGGCCGAAGAGTCTGGCGCCTCTGGTCATCGCGCAGGACCTTGTCGAGGCCCATTCCGGTCGAATCCAGGCCCGCAATCACGAACCGGGCTGCCGCTTCGAATCCTGCTCCCGCTCCCCCCGGCAAACCTCGATTGATACACCGCGTCATCGCGCGTTACCTGTTGCATCCACAGGCCAGACACGAGAAGGTGCGATGATGAGCCTGCGAAGGAAGGTCCGGCAGCTACCGTTGCGGCTGGCCGCCGGAAGTTTCTTGGTCAATTCTGGTCTGTCCAAATGGGGTAGCGACGAGGCGACCGCCAAGAACTTTGCGGGGTTTGCCGCTGGTTCGTACCCGTTCCTGGGCAAGCTAGACCCGCAGCTATTCGTTCGCACAGTGTCTGCCAGTGAAATCTCCCTTGGAGCTGCGCTGCTGACTCCATTCGTGCCTGCTGGCGTGGCCGGAGCGGGGCTGACCGCGTTCTCGGCCGGCCTGGTCGGGCTTTACCTCCGCACGCCGGGCATGCGGAAAGAGGGAAGTCTGCGACCCACCGAGCAGGGCGTGCCGCTGGCCAAGGACATCTGGTTGGTGGCCATCGGGTTGTCGCTGGTCCTCGATGATGTGCTCCGTCGGCGCAAGTGACGGATCAGCCCCGGCACAACACCTCGCCATCGAGCACGGTGAACCACCCGTCGTGCTGCTTGGCCCACCGGCGCCACCCGTCCGCGATGTCCTCGAGGTCGTCGCGAGTGGCAAGGTGGCGGTCCAGGGCCTGGCCGGCCAGCGCAGAACTGGTGACTCGCTCTGCCACAGGCCACCCCACCACGCGCGTTCCCCCGGTGTGGCGAAGCACCATGCCGTAGCAGAGCAGGCGTTCTCCTCAAATCCGGCTGCGCGCCCAGGACAGCAGGCGCCGACCAGCGTCCGGCTCGGTTCGGTTGCTGTACGCAACGCGCCGGTACAGGGCGCGCCAGCGGACCAGCCGATCTTCCGGTGGGTACCAGACCATCACCGAAAAGTCGGCGTCCCTGGCCGCGACATAGCCGTTGGGCTTGCACACCCGGCGCATTTCACGCAGCGCGGCGACCGGCTCCGTCAGATGCTGAAGAACCTGATGGGCGTGTACCACGTCGAACGTGCGTTCCGGGTAATTCAGCTGGTAAACGTCGCCCATGGTGAAGGACACATTGCTGACGCCCTGCCGCTGGGCGTCAGCCCGGGCCGGCTCGAGCGGCACCGGTTCGTTGTCGATGCCCACCACGTTGCCGGGTGCCACCATCTGGGCGAGCTCGACAGGGACCGCAGCCGACATCCAGTACCTGTTGACCCGGCCGCAGGTGCGGGATCAGATAAGCGGCGGAATTGTGGATCGTCCGCCAGCGGTGTGATCGCAGCACGCTGTCGTGGTGGCCATGAATGTAGGCGCTGCGCTGATCTGACACCTGCCAACCCTGCCAAGCCACCCGACGTGGAGACATATCGGGGCGGGCAGGGTCGTCTCTACCCCGATATGTCTCCATGTCAGCAGCGGGATGCAGAGCAGCACCCGCTAGCGTGAGCCGGTGAGTGATGCGCCGTATCTCTGTGTGGCCCATGTCGCTCAGGGTCTGTTCCGTGCCCTGGATCTGCGGATTGATGTCGCCGGGCAAGAGCACATCCCGGCCACCGGCGGCGGTGTGGTGGTGATGAACCACACCGGTTACCTCGACTTCGCGCTTGCCGGTCTGCCGTTTTGGCGTGAGCGTGGACGGCTGGTGCGCTTCATGGCCAAGCAGGAGGTGTTTACCAGCCGGGTCACCGGGCCGTTGATGCGAGCCATGCACCACATCCCGGTCGACCGCGCGGCCGGGGCGGCCTCGTTCCGAGAAGCGGTTGAGGCGCTGCGGGCGGGCGAGTTGGTGGGGGTGTTCCCGGAGGCGACAATCAGCCGCAGTTTCTGCCTGAAGGAGTTCAAGTCCGGCGCCACGCGGATGGCGCGTGCCGCTGGCGTTCCACTGATCCCGGTGGCGCTGTGGGGCAGCCAGCGGGTGTGGACCAAGGATCGCAAGCCCACCATTCGCGCCGCGCGGCATATCCCGATTGGCATCACCATCGGCCCACCCGTGCGGCCAGGGCGCGGGACCGCGCCCGACATCGAGCTGGTCGACGCGATCAACGACTTGCTCGACGTCACCCGGGCCCGCTATCCCGAAGCCCCCGGCAACGACCCCTGGTGGGTGCCGGCACATCTCGGGGGAACTGCCCCGACACCGGAAGAGGCCGCAGCGCTGGACGCCGAGGAGCAGTTGGAGCGCGCCCGGCGCCGGGACGCCCGAGGGTGACTACTGCTGGGTTGCCGCCCGCGCCCGCGCCTGCGCGCGGCGCTCCTCGAATCGGCTGGCCTGCCCATCGAGCTGGCTGAGGAAGTCGGCGAGTTCAGCGCACGCCTTCTCGCCCTCCGCGTCGACGCTGTTCAGCTCGAACACTCCCCACTGGCGCAGCAGTGGCCAGATCACCTCGTCGTGGTGGATGCGCAGATCGTAGATGCCGGCTTTGGCGATCAGCGCGGCCTTGCGGGCGAATCCGGGGATGACGATGCCTGGCATATGGAAGTTGGTGACCTCGTCGGTGATCGCGCGCAGGGTCGGGCCGGGGGCGACCTCCAGGGCAGCTTTGACGAGGTTGCGGTAGAAGACCATGTGGAGGTTCTCGTCGGTGGACACTCTGGTGAGTAGTCGTTCGGCGATGGGGTCTTCGGCGTAGCGGCCGGTGTTGCGATGCGAGATACGAGTGGCGAGCTCTTGGAAGGACACGTAGGCGAGGACGCGCAGCAGCGGTGCGTCCTGGGTGTTGTAGCCGGTTTGCATGACCTGCATCCGGGCCCGTTCCAGCTCCACCGGGTCGACCCCGCGAGTCACCAGCAGGTAGTCGCGGATGCAGTACGCGTGCCGGCCCTCCTCGGCGGTCCAGCGATGCACCCAGGTGCCCCAGGCGCTGTCACGTCCGAACGCGCGCTCAATCTCGCGGTGATAGCTGGGCAAGTTGTCCTCGGTGAGGAGGTTGACCTCCAGCGCCGTCTGGGCGATCGGCGACAGCCGCGACTGCTCCGGATGCCAGGGCTGCCCGCCGAGGTCGGCGTAGTCGCGGCCCAGGCTCCACGGCACATATTCGTGCGGCATCCACTCCTTGGCAGCGGCCAGATGCCGGTTGAGATTCTCGGTGACCACCGGCTCGAGGTCGTGGAGTAACCGGACGCTGTCCGAGGTCGTCGTCATGGCGGTCCTCAGCTGCTGGTCGAGACGGGCGTGCTGTGGCAACCGTAGCGTTTAGGATGCGCGCACCGGTGACGCGTGTGATCCCGCCTTCGGAGGAACCGGCGGTAATCAGGCACCCTGGACGGGTGCCGCGTCCGGATGCGCCCCAGCCGTTGGCGGCGCTGCTGGGTGGTGGCCGAGCGGCGCTGGACGCCACCGCGCCCGCCGTCGCCTTCGTCGTGGCCTGGTTGGTCTCGGGCCGGTCCCTGGGGTGGGGGGCAGGTGCGGCGCTGGTCACTGGGGCCGCGGTTGCAGCGGTGCGCTGGCGCCGCGGTGACCGCCCGCTGGCCGCGTTGCTGGGCGTGCTGGGCGTCTCGGTGGCGGCGCTGATCGCGTTGTACACCGGTCGTGCCGCTGACTTCTTTCTCGCCCAGTTGCTGTCCAACGTCGTCAGCGCACTGGTCTGGGCGCTCAGTGTGCTGGTCCGCTGGCCGCTGCTCGGGGTGATAGTGGGCGGGATGCTGGGCCAGCGCACATCCTGGCGACAAGATCCGGCCCTGCTGCGGGCGTACTGCCTGGCGTCCTGGGTGTGGGTGGGGCAGTACCTGATCCGGGTTGCGGTGTTCACGCCGCTGTGGATTACCGGCGCCGTGGTGGCGCTCGGGGCAGCTCGAGTGCTGCTGAGCTGGCCGCTTGTCGCGGCCTGCGTGGCGGTGAGCGGGGCGGTCCTGATTCGGGTGCTGCCCGCGAATCACCCCGGGCTGCGCTCGGTACGTCGGTCCTGACCTGGCGCCGTTATCGCTACGCGTAGTGAGAAGAACACTGACCGTACGAGTGACCAAGGCCCGTCGAATGGGCTCTTCAACACTATGTAACTGATCCGTAGCGTGTAGTAACTGTCGGGGGAGTCATGTGCTCCGTGTGCTTCTTTGAGGAAAGGGCCGATCCGTGCTTCCCCGAAGCCGTGCTCGCTCGCTGGCTGCCGCCGCCTTGGGCTTGCTGCTCAGCGTGGGCGTCGTGCTGCCTGCTTCCGCGTCACCGGTGATGCCGGAACTGCTCAGCCCGCAACCAGCCGGCTCGCAAGCGGTTGTCGCAGCGCAGCAACTGGCCAAGGAAGCTGCTGCGAGCGGTATCGAGTCGACGCTGCGGGCCGCGCTGGGCACTTCGTTCGCCGGTGCGTGGTTCGAGCCGGGCACTAGCGATCTCGTCGTTGCTACCACCGACCCTGCCGCGGCGCAGCGGGTCCGCGCCGCCGGTGCCCAGCCGCGGCTGGTGTCTCGGGATCTGCTAGCACTGGATCGGGTCATGGCGGTGCTGAACTCCCGAGCCGGCAGCGTCCCCGACACGGTGACCGGCTGGCACGTCGACCCGGCCAGCAATTCCGTTGTGGTGTCGGCCACCGACGAGGTTGCCGCCAAGGCGTTTACGGCGGGTCACGACGCGGTGCGGATTGAGCACGTTGATGCCCGCCCGTTGCCACTGGCCGATCTGCGCGGCGGCGACAAGATCACCACTAGCGAGGGTGGACGCTGCTCGGTCGGATTCAACGCCGTCTCAGGCAATACCCGCTACATCATCACCGCCGGGCACTGCACCAAGTTGGGTGGCACCTGGGCCGGGCCGGATGGCACTGCTATCGGTCCGGTCGCCAAATCATCGTTTCCCGGGTACGACTTCGGCATTGTCGAGGTGGCATCAGGGTCCTGGGAACAAACCCGCGAGGTCTACACCGATAGCGGTTATCTCACCGTGACAGGTACCGAGCCGGCCGCGATCGGTACCTCGGTCTGCCGGTCCGGCGCCACCAGTGGCTATCACTGCGGCCGCGTGGAGGCCATCAACGAGACCGTGAACTACGGCAGCGGTGACGTCGTCCGTGGACTCACCAGGACCGACATCTGTGCGGAGGGCGGCGACTCCGGCGGCCCCTTTATCAGCGGCACGCAGGCTCAAGGCACGCTTTCCGGCGGCTCCGGCGGTTGCCTGCTCGGCGGGCAGAGCTACTTCCAGCCGGTCCGCGACGTGCTGTCCACCTACGGGCTGATGTTGCTGACGGGGGAGCCGGCCAGGGACAACAGCTAATGCTGCTGCCACGCGTGCAGCCGCTGCGCAAAGGCGGCAGCGGCCGCCTGTGGATCCGCAGCTTCGGTGATCGCGCGCACTACCACAACCCGGTCAGCACCGGCGGCGAGCACCTCATCCAGCCGTTGCGTGGTTTCGATACCGCCGATGGCGAACCAGGGACGGCTCGGTCTCGTCCCGGTGTTGGTTACCGTGTGAGCTCTCGTGCTGCGGACCAGGTCCAATCCGGCCGCGGGTCGACCGGGCTTGGTAGGGGTGGGCCAGCACGGACCGGTGCAGAAGTAGTCCACACCGACCTGCCGGGTGGCTTCGGTGGCCTGCACGGGATCATGAGTGGACCGGCCGATCACCACGTCGTTGCCGAGCATCCGGCGTGCCCAGCCGACCGGTAGGTCGTCTTGGCCCAGATGCAGCACGTGCGCACCGGCGGCGAGCGCGACATCGGCACGATCGTTCACCGCGAGCAGCGCGCCGTGGCGCTGGCATGCCCGTGCGAGGACTTCCAGCGCAGCGAGCTCGTGACGGGCCTCCAGCGCCTTGTCCCTCAGCTGCAGGATGTCTACCCCGCCGGCCAATGCCGCGTCGGCGAACTCGGCGAGATCACCGCGCTCGGTCCGGGCGTCAGTGCACAGGTACAGCTGCGCAGCGGCCAGCCGGGCCCGGATCCGTACACCGTCCATGCGGGCACCGTATCGAGGTAGGCTGAAAACCGGTCCGCACGGGAGCCCGGGGCGACACCGGGCTGAGAGGGGGTCACGGCGACCCCGACCGTCGAACCTGATCCGGGTCATGCCGGCGCAGGGAGCGTGATGAGCAGTGGTCTTGTCCGGGGCTCTTTCCACGACCGTGGCTGTCGTCGGTGGCGGTGTCATCGGGTTGAGTTGTGCTTGGCGGGCCGCGTCGGCGGGGTTCGCAGTGACCGTCCACGACCCGGCGCCGGGATCGGGCGCTTCCCGTATCGCCGGTGGGATGCTCGCCCCGGTCACCGAAGCGGTGCCCGCAGAGCGGGAGGCGCTCGCGCTGGGGACAGCCTCGCTGCGCCGCTGGCCGGACTTCGCCGCCGAGCTCGCTACCGCGGGCGCCGACCCGGGTTTACAGACTCGAGGCACCCTTGCGGTCGCGCTGGATCCTGGGGATCGCGCCGAGCTGGATCGGCTCGCCGAGCAGCTGTCCGGGATGGGACGGCAGGTGGAGGCGCTCTCGGGCCGGGAAGCGCGTCGCGCCGAGCCGTCGCTGGGCGTGCAGGTGCGCCGCGCGTTATCAGTGCCCGGTGACCTGTCCGTGGATAACCGGGCATTGCTGGACGCGCTGCTGACGGCGTGCCGCAGGGCCGGGGTGGAGTTTGACGGCCAGCGCTGTACGGCGCTGCCGGCAGCCGATGTGGTGGTGCTGGCCGCGGGCGCGCACAGTGCCCGACTGCACCCCGCGCTGGCACGGGTAATCCGACCGGTGAAGGGCGAGATCCTGCGGCTGCGGTCCCGGCCGGGCACGTTGCCGCCGCCGTCGCGGACTGTTCGCGCAATCGTCAGTGGACGGCACAGTTACCTGGTGCCCCGCAACGGCGGGTGGCTGGTTCTGGGAGCCACCCAGCGCGAGGTTGGTTTCGACACCGACGTCACCGCCGGTGCGGTGCGCGAGCTGCTCTCCGACGCCGAACGGGTGCTGCCCGCGATCGCGGAGTACACGTTGCACGAGACGGCGGCGGGACTGCGCCCAGGTACCCCGGACAACCTGCCGGTAATCGGGGAGCTGGAGCCCGGCGTGCTGGCTGCGACCGGGCATCACCGCAACGGGATCCTGCTGGCCCCGCTGACCGCTGACGCCGTGCTCGCGCTGCTGCGGGGGGAGGCTGTTCCGGTGGAAGCCGGGCCGGCCACGCC
>JALZDU010000520.1 GCA_030862405.1 Actinomycetota bacterium
CGTCAGTGGCGAGATCGTAGCGGCCGCGACGCAGGTTCTGGACAAGGCGTGCTCTGCGCTGATCACCCGTGCTGACCGAAACCGTCTCAGGCCGCGCATGGGCCGCAGCCGCGACTTCAGCTGACCAGCACATCGATGACCTGGCCGAACTGGTCGATCGCCCGGTACAAGTAGACCCAGCAGCCCGCGACTTTGACATAAGTCTCATCGACGAACCACCGGTCACCGGCGGCGTGCCGACACGGCCGCGCGGTGTCGAGAAACAGCGGGGTGAACCGCTGCACCCAGCGATAGATGGTGACGTGATCCACTCGATGCCACGCTCAGCCAGCAGCTCCTCCACGTCGCGGTACGACAGGCCATAGCGCAGGTACCAACGCACCGCCACAGTGATTACATCCGGCGGGAACCGGAACCCGGCGAAGCTGGACCGCGGCGCTGGCAGTCGAGAGTGGCGACGACGCATCAGCACAACCTGCCTGAGCCCGCCATCGGCGAACGCAACAGTGCCATCTGAACAGATCGGTCGCCAATGCCAAACCGGATCCACCATTTTCTCGGACATGTCTCGCCCCTCAACGCACTCTTCTGCCGATGAGTGGACGCCCTGCCCCTGGTCGGGGTCCGACGTGAACGAACGGGTGATTGGGGCGCGTCGGGGCGTTGTGGCGTCAGAGCCTGCCGTTGCCGGCGAGTCGCCGGTAGACATCCTCGGTGATATCAGCGATAGTCTGGGTCCCATACTGACCATATCCCGATCACGTGTCGCCATCCGGTTGTACCGCATCGCGGCAGTCAGTGTGATCATTTCGCCCAGAGCACCTTTCGTGTTGTGAGCGGTTTTGGGCAATTGAGCGTGCCACGAGAGTGGCATCCTCACCCACGCCAATCAGCAGTGACGATTTGCGTTTCCGCAGGAAGTGGACACCGCAGAAGAACAAGTTTGGGACCACTGTGCTTGTCCCGTTGTCAGTGAGAGGGAACCCCATGGCGTCGAAAGCGGGAAAGCGTACCCACTGCGTGTAGTCTGGGCGAAAGCCGGAAGTAAAAATAACCACACCGAAGCCCTCGTCGAGGTCCAGCTCAGACGGCGAGTCAGCGTGAAATGGCGCTGGGTCGGGCAACTCGGGTACCGCTATACCCCTGGCGGATAGCTGTTCAGTGAGCACCTGGCGGATATCGGCGTAGCGTGCATCACCGAAGGCCACCGAGTCGGCTAGGTCACCGGCGAAATACGCCCGATGCCCTTCCACGCCGGTCAAGCGACCCAGCAGGTGTACGCCCATCGCGTGCAACGTGCGGTAGTGCAGATCGTGGCCTCCTCGCTGGCCGGTCGCCTGGAAGTTGGCGGCCAGCCGAGCCGCGGGTGAGGGCAAGGCGCTAAGCGGCACGTCCAGGAAAGTCGTCTCTTTTAGCCAGGTGACAATGTCGCGACCGTCGAGTCGCCGCGGCCCCCACGGCGCTCGCCCACAGGCAAGAAACACCTCACGACCCGACTCGTACAGCTCTTCGGCGATCTGGCACCCGGTCTGGCCGCTGCCCACCACCAACACTTTCCCCGCCGGAAGTGCGGCGGGATTCTTGTAGTCCTCGGCATCGATGACGAGCACATCGGGCGGGAAGGTAGCGGCAATAGCGGGGCGATGCGGCCGCTGATAGGCGCCCGTGCACACCACAACGGACTCCGCCTGCAGGTCGCCTGCCGAGGTGCGAAGCACAAATCCGCTGTTTAGCCCAGGTTGCAGGCTCTCCACGGCCACTCCCTCGCGAACGGGCGCACCGAAGCTCGACGCGTACCGCTGCAGGTACTGGACGATCTCATCGCGGGGAAGGAAGCCCTCAGGATCGTCGCCCTCGTAGGGGGCGCCCGGCAACCTCAGTGTCCAATTCGGCGTGACCAAACAGAAGCTGTCCCAGCGCCCCCGCCAGGCTTGGCCAATCCGGGCCCGTTCCAAAACCACATGATCAACGCCAAGAGCTGTCAGCTCGTGGCTCACCGCGAGACCCGCCTGACCCGCCCCAACCACGACCACGGGGACGTCGCTGGACGAGTCCGCCATCGTTGCCTCGGCTCTCTGTCGGTGTTGCTTCATGCCTTTCCCTTCTTCCTCGACCAAGACCGCGCTGAACCGAGCACCTGGTCGCGGATGCGAGGCCCGCGGAGCAGACGCGATTGCAGCTTGGGCCGAGGGGATCTGTAGGTACGTCTACTAGAGAAGGACTTGTCCAGCCGTGATACATCATCTAGGCCTTGATCATTCATGCCGACCATTGGGTCACTGAGGATCGCCATTATCTCACGTTGCCAATCTTGGTTTTAGGTTCTGGGTTTGAGACGGGCCTGGCTGGCCGGCCCCGGTGGCCGGGGTTCCACGGCTTCGCGCCAGGGTTCCACGGCTCTACCGCAGTGGCCCATGAACACAGTTGATCTATTAGGCGGCAGCGAAACGGAAGCGCAAACCGCACCACTGCTCCACACGCAACCGCACACACCCATAACATCGCAACTCGGTTAGCAGCAATAACAGTGCTCAATGCGGTGAGCTGCCGGAACCAATCCGGGTTCGAGACGAAGAGGCTATGGATCGGAATTCCGCCACCCCGACAGTATGAAATGCCAGCTGAGGGCTTGCGCCGTTCGGTTGTTCAGTTTCCCGCCTGAATTGGCCTGTGCATCTGCGAAGAGCAGCGGCTTGAGCTATCGAGGCTCGCCCTAGCCGGTGGAGTGAGTGGCGATTGGAGGACGCCGATGCGTACACCTCCGTGATCACATCGAATATGGTGTCGTCAAT
>JALZDU010000523.1 GCA_030862405.1 Actinomycetota bacterium
CTCACGAGGCGGTCGCGACCTTGCGGCCGCGGCCGCCCTTGGCGCGCTTGTCGGCGAGCAGTTCGGCGGCGCGCTCATCGGTTAGCGTCTCGACGCTGTCGCCCTTGCGTAGCGACGCGTTGACGCCTTCGCCATCGGTGACGTAAGGCCCGAAGCGACCTTCCTTGACCACCATGGGTTTGCCGGTCACCGGATCCGGGGCCAGTTCCCGTAGCGGCGGTTTGGCGGCGGCCTGGCGGCCCCGGCGCTTGGGCTCGGCGTAGATCTTGCGCGCCTCGTCGAACGTGATCGTGAAGAGCTGCTCCTCGTCGACCAACGACCGGGAGTCGGTACCCCTTTTCAGGTAGGGCCCGTAGCGGCCGTTCTGCGCGGTGATCTCGTGGCCGGTCTCCGGGTCGGTACCCACCAGCCGAGGCAGCGAGAGCAGCCGCAGCGCGTCGTCGAGAGTCACCGTGTCCAGGCTCATGGACTTGAACAGTGAGCCGGTGCGCGGCTTCGATTTCTTAGCGTTGTTCTCGGGGCTCTGGTCGGGCAGCAACTCGGTGACATAGGGCCCGTAACGGCCCTCCTTGGCGACGATCTCATGCCCAGTCACCGGGTCGGTGCCCAGCACGCGGCCCTCCACCGGGATGGCGAACAGTTTCTCCGCGATCTCTGCGGTGAGTTCGTCGGGTGGCAGGTCGTCGGGCAGGTTGGCCCGCTGCGATTTCCCATCGACGATTCTTTCCAGGTATGGCCCGTAACGACCGACGCGGACCACCACGTCTCGTCCCGCATCATCGGTGAGCAGCCGGATGGAGTTGACCTCACGTGCGTCGATTTCTTCGAGGTTCACCCCGACCAGCTTCTTGAGCCCACCGAAGCGCGCCACGGATAACGTGCCGCCCTGCTGCGAGCCGAAGTAGAAGCTGGTCAGCCATTCAGTGCGTTGCTGTGCACCGGCCGCGATGGAGTCCAGCTCGTCTTCCATGGCGGCAGTGAAGTCGTAGTCGACGAGGCACCCGAAGTGCTGCTCCATGAGACCGACCACCGCGAACGCCACCCAGGATGGCACCAGCGCCGAACCGCGCTTCCACACATAGCCGCGTTCCTGGATGGTGTTGATGATCGACGCATAGGTTGACGGGCGGCCGATGCCCAGTTCCTCCAGGGCTTTGACCAGGCTGGCCTCGGTGTAGCGCGGCGGCGCGGTGGTGGTGTGCCCCTCAGGCTGCAGCTCGGTAGCGATGACACGCTGGCCCTCGGTCAGCTGCGGGAGCCTGCGCTCGGCGTCATCGGCCTCCCCGCCGGCCTGCTCATCGACAGTTTCCACGTAAGCCTTGAGGAAACCGGGGAAGGTGATGGTGCGACCTGATGCGGCGAGCGTGCAGTCCTCTCCGGTGGCTGCAGCACCGGTGATCCGGACACTCATCGTGGTGCCGCGCGCGTCGGCCATCTGCGAGGCGACGGTGCGCTGCCAGATCAGCTCGTAGAGCCGGAACTCGTCGGCATCCAGCGCGCCGGCCAACTGGCCCGGTGTCTGGAACGTCTCCCCGGCAGGCCGGATCGCCTCGTGCGCCTCCTGGGCGTTCTTGACCTTGCGGGTGTACTGCCGCGGCCCGTCGTGCACGAAGCGGTCGCCGTAGAGCTCGCGGGCCTGGGCTCGGGCCGCCGCGATGGCAGCCTCGGACAGGGTGGTGGAGTCGGTCCGCATGTAGGTGATGTGGCCGTTCTCGTAGAGCCGTTGTGCGGTGCGCATCGTCCGCTCCGCCGAGAAGCGCAGCTTGCGGCTGCCTTCCTGCTGCAGCGTGGAGGTCATGAATGGTGGATAGGGGCGCCGCGTGTAGGGCTTCTCCTCGACGCTCGCGACGGTCAGCGGCGCGGCCGCGAGCGCCTCGCCGAGCCGGCCGGCATAAGCCTCGTCGATGATCAACAGATCGGCGTCTGAGCGCTTGAGCCGGCCGTCGGGGCCGAAGTCGCGTCCAGTGGCGACCCGGCGACCGTCGACGCCGACCAACCGCGCGCCGAACGCGCGGGGGATCGCGTCCGGGCCGGCGTCCAGCGTGGCGGCGAGATCCCAATAAGACGCGGACACGAAAGCCATTCGCTCGCGCTCGCGCCGCACGATGATGCGGGTGGCCACCGACTGCACCCGCCCGGCGGATAGTTTCGGCATCACCTTCTTCCACAGCACCGGGGAGACCTCATACCCGTAGAGCCGGTCCAGGATGCGCCGGGTCTCCTGCGCATCAACCAGGTGCTGGTCCAGGTCCCGCGGATGCTCTGCGGCCGCGCGGATGGCCGGTTCGGTGATCTCGTGGAACACCATCCGCCGCACCGGGACCTTCGGTTTGAGGGTCTCCATCAGGTGCCAGGCGATGGCTTCACCCTCACGGTCACCATCGGTGGCGAGGTAGACCTCGTCGACACCTTTGAGCGCATTGCGCAGCTCGGCAACCGTGGACTTCTTGTCCGGGCTGACGACGTAGATCGGCTCAAAGGAGTGATCGACGTCCACCCCCAACCGGGCCCACGGTTCGCCCTTGTACTTGACGGGCACATCGGCTGCCCCCCGGGGCAAGTCGCGGATGTGTCCCCGCGAGGACTCCACCACGTAGTTCGAACCCAAGTAAGAGGCGATCTTGCGGGCCTTGGCGGGCGATTCCACGATCACCAAACGGCGGGCCGAGCGATCGGAGGCAGCGCCGTTGGATCCTGCCTTTCGAGCGGCCCCACCAGCGGCCTTATCAGCGGACCCATCAGCAACACGGCCGCGCCTGCCGCTGGGGGACCCGCCGCCTGTACTTACCGTCGTTTTCGACCCTGCCACGCTCGACCTACCTCGTTAACGAACTCGTGATGCCCCGATCCCCACGCACCAGTGTGCACAACGCAGCACACAGGGGCAGTCAGCGTCGCACATGAAGCCGCGGGTAACCGCATCCTGCGTTACGCCACGCGGGTCACATCAGCCCGGCTGCAACCCGAATGGCGCAGCATCGCCAGCCTTCCGGCCAGCTCAGCGAGTTTGCAACCCCGACTCAGCGTGGGCTGCCACTGCGCAATTGCTGGCACTCGGGCGAGGCATTGAATGCAGGGGCGAGCTCCGGGTTGGTGGTCATCTGCTGTAGCTGGGTGCCAAGCGCGCCGAGATCGGGACCAGCAAGGCGGCTGAGATTTTCCATGAACTTCGGGTCGTTCGGGTCCAACTCGGCAAGCTTCGCTCGCTGACCGGCGACCGACTCGGCCGCACTTCTGAAGAACTTCACCGCAGTGTCATGCAGTGGCTTGCCGTCAGTGATCCGGGGCGGGCCGAGCTGCTCGAGCCTGCGGGCAGTGTCAGCCATCGCTCGCTGGGAGCTGTCAGCGAAGGCGAGCAGCCCATCCTTTTGACCCTGCGGAGTTTCCTCCACCTTCCCCAGGGCGGCGGCTCCGGCGACCACCCCACTAGAGCTACTACAGAACGCGCCCACCCAGGCCACGGGGTCAGAACCCTGCGGCACGGCCGGCTGGGCTGCACCGGAGCTCTTGGTATCGCCGGAGCCGCACCCCACAAGCGCCAAGAACAGGGGCAGGATGATGACGCCGGACCGGCGACGAGATGAGGGCACAGCTACTCCTTGGGAACGTCCGTACCGGTCGGACGGTTCGACCGCCGGTAACGCGGGGAAACGCTACTCGGACCGGCGGGCCGAATACGCGGTGGTCTCAGCGGGCGCCGGCTCCACCAGGGACGTGGACCGTCGCTTGGACACCACTACCGCCGTCACGATCACCGCTACGGCCGCCACGGCGATCCCAATCCGTAGGCCAGGGGAGGCGTCCGCGCCGACCGACATCGCGACGATCGCCGGCGCGATCAGCACCGACACCAGGTTCATCACCTTGATCAGCGGGTTGATCGCCGGACCCGCAGTGTCCTTGAACGGGTCGCCGACGGTGTCTCCGATGACGGTCGCCGCGTGCGCGTCGGAACCCTTGCCGCCATGGTTGCCGTCTTCGACCAGCTTCTTGCCGTTGTCCCAGGCTCCACCGGAATTGGCGAGGAAGATCGCCATCAGGGTGCCGGTGATGATCGCACCGGCCAGGTAACCGGCGAGCGGGCCAACGCCGAGGCCGAAGCCCACCGCGATGGGGGCCAGCACCGCGAGCAGGCCCGGGGTGGTCAGCTCCCGCAGCGAGTCCTTGGTGCAGATGTCGACCACTCGCCCGTATTCGGGCCGGACCGAGCCGTCCATGATCCCAGGGTTGTCCCGGAACTGGCGGCGCACCTCATACACGACGGCTCCGGCCGCCCTGGACACCGCGTTGATGGCCAAGCCGGAGAACATGAATACCACGGCGGCGCCGATGGTCAGGCCGACCAGGACGTTGGGCACGGACACATTGAACGCCGCGTCCAGGTTGAGGTTCGCGGCCGCGGACAGGATGGCGTCGCGGTAGGCGCCGAACAGTGCCGTCGCGGCGAGCACCGCGGTGGCGATTGCGATGCCCTTGGTGATCGCCTTGGTCGTGTTGCCCACCGCGTCGAGCTCGGTGAGGATGCCCACTCCCTCACCCTTGACGTCACCGGACATCTCGGCGATGCCTTGGGCATTGTCGCTGACCGGGCCGAAGGTATCCATCGCGACGATCACACCGACCGTGGTGAGCAGTCCGGTCCCGGCCAGTGCGACCGCGAACAGCGCGACGGTGACCGATCCGGACAGCAGGAAGGCCCCGTACACCGCGGCGCCGATCACCAGTGCGGTGTACACCGCCGACTCGAAACCGATCGAGATCCCGGACAGGATGACTGTCGCGGCACCAGTCAGCGAGCTGTTGCCGACGTCACGGACCGGGCGGTGCTCGGTGCCGGTGAAGTAGCCGGTGAGCCACAAGATGATCCCGGCCAGCACGATGCCGATGATCACGGCGATCGCCGCGATGAGCGCCGGATTGCCTGGGACCGTGGTGATCGGCTGACCATCGATATCGGCGACACCGGCGAGCTCGCCGAAGCTGCCCGGCAGGTAGAGGAATGCGGCTACCGTGCAGGCCACCGCCGAGATCGCCGCGGAGATGTAGAAAGACCGGTTGATTGCGAGCAACCCCGGTTCCCCGGCTCGCGCCCGGGTGATGTACACACCGATCACCGCAGTCACGACGCCGATGGCGGGCACGATCAGCGGGAACAGCAATCCCTTCAAGCCAAATGCCGCGGTGCCCAGGATCAGCGCCGCGACCAGCGTCACCGCGTAGGATTCAAACAGGTCGGCAGCCATGCCCGCACAGTCACCGACGTTGTCGCCGACGTTGCCGGCGATGGCGGCCGCGTTGCGCGGATCGTCCTCGGGGATGCCCTCTTCAACCTTGCCGACCAGGTCACCACCTACGCCGGCACGCTTGGTGAAGATGCTGCCGCCGACTCGCATGAACATCGCCAGCAGCGCCGCACCGAAGCCGAAGCC
>JALZDU010000017.1 GCA_030862405.1 Actinomycetota bacterium
ACCCTGGGTTGGCCGCCCTTGAAGAACCACCAACTACAGCGGAATGTTGCCGTGCGCGCCGCGGCCCACCGGTGCCGCTGCCAACGCTTCCGCCAGCCGCCGCCGGGTCTGCGCCGGCTTGACCACCTCGTCCACCACCCCGATCGCCACCGCGCGATCGACCCCGCCGGCGATCCGCTCATGGTGCTCGGCGAGTTTGGCGTGCAACGCCTCCCGCTCGTCCTGTGCCGCCGCACCCAGCGCTTTGCGATGGAGGATGCCCACTGCGGCCTTGGCGCCCATCACGGCGACCTCGGCGTCGGGCCAGGCGAAGACCTGAGTAGCTCCCAGCGACCGGGAGTTCATCGCGATGTAGGCACCACCGAAGGCTTTCCGGGTGACCAGGGTGACCCGGGGAACGACCGCCTCGGCGAAGGCGTGCAGCAGCTTGGCGCCGCGACGCACCACGCCGTCCCACTCCTGGCCGACACCGGGCAGGTAACCGGGCACGTCCACCAGGACCAGGAGGGGAACCCCGAACGAGTCGCACATCCGCACAAAGCGCGACGCCTTCTCGGCCGATACCGAGTCCAGGCAGCCCCCGAGTCGCAACGGGTTGTTCGCGATCACGCCGACGGTGCGCCCGGCAAGCCTGCCCAGTCCCACCACGACACTGGGTGCCCATTTGGGCTGCAGCTCCACGAACCCACCGGCCGGATCAGATGCAGTGTCAGCCCCGGTGTCAGGATTGGGGTCGGGCTGGTCCAGCACGGCACGCACCAACGGGCGGACGTCATAGGCCCGTTGCTGCTCCGCGGGAAGGTGTTCGGAGAGGTCGACCTCCTCGCGTACCGAGTCCAGGTCGAACATTCCAGGCCGGGCGAGCAGGCCGGCGATATGGCGAGCACGCAGCAGCGCGTCGGACTCGGAGTCGGCCATCACGTGCACGACGCCGGATTTCTTGCCATGTGCGCTGGGACCGCCCAGGGACTCCATGTCGATCTGCTCGCCGGTCACGCTGCGGACGACGTCGGGACCGGTGACAAACACCCGCCCCTCCGGCGCCATGATCACGATATCGGTGAGGGCAGGACCGTAGGCGGCCCCGCCGGCAGCGGCCCCGAGCACTACCGAGATTTGCGGCACCCGCCCGGAGGCACGGACCATCGCGGAGAACACCTGGCCGACGGCGTCGAGAGCCTCGACACCCTCGGCCAGCCGCGCCCCGCCGGAATGCCACAACCCGATCACCGGGCAACGTTGCTGGATCGCGGTATCAATGGCTGTCACGATGTGCTGGCAGCCTTGCCACCCCATTGCACCGCCCATCGTGGTGGCATCGGTGCAGTAAGCGATCACCGTGGTGCCGTCGATGCAGCCACGGGCGGCGAACGCACCGCTGGCATCGCGGGGCGCCAGCTCGGCCAGGGTGCCAGAGTCGAACAGGCAGCGCAGGCGCAACTCTGGATCTCGCGGATCAGGTGCTACGCCATTGCCGGACGGCGCGTCGGTGCGGCGACGGTGCGCGAGAGCTGTCACGTGGTCTCCTGGGTAGGGGAAGCGGACGCCTTCACCTTCGGTGGGTCAGAGTGCGTGCGGTCAGGCTGTGTCCGATCAGGCTGGGCCCTGTCACGCCGAAGTAAAGGCGAGCGCAACGTTGTGCCCGCCGAATCCGAACGAGTCGTTGACGGCGGCGTGCAACTCCACCTCGCGGGCGGATCCGATGACCACGTCGAGCTGTACACCGGGATCGGGATCGTCCAAGTTGAGCGTGGGGGGTACGACACCGTCGCGTACCGCCAGCAGGCAGGCCATGCCCTCGATCGCACCTGCCGCGCCGAGCAGGTGACCCAGCGCCCCTTTGGGCGCGGTGATCACCGGGTGGGTGCCGATGGCGATCCGGATCGCGGCCGCCTCTGAGACGTCGCCCGCCGGGGTGGCGGTGGCGTGCGCGTTGACGTGCCCGACGTCGCCTTTGTCCAGCCCCGCGGTGCGCAGCGCGGCCGAGATTGCCCGGCCGGCTCCGATGCCTTCCGGCTCGGGTGCGGTGATGTGATGGCCGTCGGAGCTGGTGCCCGCGCCGGCCAGCCGACCGTGCACGAAGGCGCCGCGCGCTGCGGCGAACTCCGCCCGCTCGAGCACCATCACGCCGGAACCCTCACCGAGCACGAACCCGTCCCTGGCGATATCGAACGGGCGAGAAGCTCGTTCGGGCTCGTCGTTACGGGTACTCATGGCCCGCATCTGGGCGAAGCCGGCCAGTGTGATGGGCAGGATGCACGCTTCGGCCCCGCCGGCCACCACGACGTCGACCTCCCCGGCCCGCAGCATCCGCCACGCGATGGCCAGCGCCTCGGCACCGGAGGCGCAGGCAGCGACCGGGGCGTGCACGCCGCCACGAGCGCCAAGGTCCAGACCGACATGTGCGGCGGGCCCGTTGGGCATGAGCATCGGGATGGTCAGCGGTGACACCTTGCGCATCCCGGCGTTCTCAAGCAGGTCATCCTGCCCGAGCAGGGTCAGTGCGCCGCCGATGCCCGTGCCGATTACCACGGCGAGCCGCTCGGGCTCGACCTCCGGTGCACCGGCATGCTGCCACGCTTCCCGCGCCGCGATCACCGCGACCTGCTCGCAACGGTCCCAGCGACGGGCCTCCACCCGCTTGAGCTCGTCAGCCGGCTCGACGGCCAATTTCGCGGCGATTCGCACGGGAAGATCGAAGCGGTCCACCC
>JALZDU010000018.1 GCA_030862405.1 Actinomycetota bacterium
TGCGAGGAGTGCCCGGGTCGCGACTTTGTTCCTACGTTCACATGCGGCTACCGTGGTAGCCGCATCGCTGGAAGCACGCCTGGGACGGTGCTGCGACCCGGGACCGGTCAGTCCGACACCGGGCGCCGCCGGGTCCGGCGAGCGGCGGCATTGAGTAGATGACCCGAGAGGAATCGGCACGGTGCACGACGAGCACGGCAGGTACGGCACACCAGGCGGGGAGCTGCCCTCCAGGGCCGTACCCGAGGCCGCGGTGGCCCGTCTCGCCGTCTACTTGCGGGTACTCACCTCGATGATCGAGCAGGGCGTGACCAAGATGTCCAGCGAGGAGCTCGCCACTGCAGCCGGAGTGAACTCGGCCACGTTGCGCAAGGACCTCTCCCACCTGGGTTCCTCGGGCACTCGTGGCGTGGGCTACGAGACGGCGCGGCTGGTGGAGCACATCGAGCGGCTGCTCGGACTCACCCGGCACCACAGCGTCGCTGTGGTCGGCATCGGCAACCTCGGACACGCGCTGGCCAACTACGGGGGCTTTCCCGATCGCGGCTTCCCGATCACGGCGTTGTTCGACGTCGACGAGGACCTGATCGGCATCTCGGTCGGCGGGCTTCCCGTCGACCACATCGACAGCATGCCGGCGGTCTGCGTCGAGCGAGAAGTGACCATCGGGGTGATCTGCACTCCCTCGGTCGCTGCGCAGTCGGCGTGTGACCTGCTGGTGGCAGGCGGCGTCCGGTGCATCCTCAACTTCGCCCCGGTGGTGCTGCAGGTACCTGAGGACGTCGAGGTACGCAGGGTGGACCTCGCAGTGGAGCTGCAGATCCTCTCGTTCTACGAGGCCCGCCGTTCCAGCGCCGACCCCAGCGGCTCCAGCGACGGCGGGGGGCTGCGGGTCGTCGAACCGGTCAGCGATGTTGACGAGATCGCGGTGGGCCGATGAGCCTGCTGGTCGTCGGTTTGTCCCACCGCAGCGCGCCGGTTGCGGTGCTTGAGGCGGCTGCGGTGCCCGCTGCGGACACCGGCAAGGTCCTCTGTGAGCTGCTCAAGCGTGAGCACATCGCCGAGGCCCTGCTGCTCTCGACCTGCAACCGGATCGAAGTTTACGCGGTGGTGCAGACCTTCCACGGTGGACTGGCCGACATCACCGACGTGTTGGCACGCCAGTCCGCAATGGTGCTGGCCCAGTTGTCCGACCACGTCTACGTGCACTACGCGGCGGCCGGTGTCGAACACCTGTTCTCGGTGGCCTCCGGGCTCGATTCGATGGTCGTCGGCGAGCCGCAGATCCTTGGTCAGTTACGTGCCGCGTACGCGGGTGCCGAGCAGGTCGGTACCGTTGGCCGCACCCTGCACGAGACCGTGCAGCAGGCGCTGCGGGTCGGCAAGCGGGTACACACCGAGACCGCGATCGACGCTGCGGGGGCCTCGGTCATCTCTGAAGCCCTCGTCGATGTGGCGAAGGAATTGGCCTGTGCCGATCGGCCGGGTCTGGCTGGCAGGCGGGCGCTGGTGCTCGGTGCCGGTTCGATGGGTGGTCTGGCCGCAGCGCAGTTGCGCCGCGCCGGGGTGGCCGAGCTTGTGCTGGCCAATCGCACCGAGGCCAGCGCGCAGCGGTTGGCGGCGCTGTGCGAGGCCGGCGGCACGCCCGCCCAAGCTGTCGGCTTGGACGGCGTATCCGCGGCGCTGGCAACTGCAGATCTGGTGATCTGTTGTACCGGCGCCGCCGGAGCGGTGCTCAGTGTTGAGCAGGTCGCCGAAGCCCGAGGCCAGTCACGGAAACCGTTGGTGGTGTGCGACCTCGGCCTGCCAAGGGACGTCGAGCCCGGCGTGGCCCAACTGCCTGGTGTGACCTTGCTCGACCTCAGCACCGTGGCGCAGCGGTTACAGCGGAGCACGGCCGCATCCAGCGCAATCAGCGCCGCACACTGCCTGGTCGCGCAGGAGGTGCGCAGTTACCTGGTTGCCCAGCGCACCGCGGAGGTGACTCCGACGGTCGCGGCGCTGCGCAAGCGGGCGGCCGAGGTGGTGGACGCGGAACTGCTGCGCTTGGACGGGCGGCTACCAGGACTTGATCATGCGGTGCGCGATGAGCTGGTCCGCACCATGCGGCGCGTGGTGGACAAGCTGTTGCACGCGCCCACGGTGCGGGTCAAGCAGCTCGCCGAGGCCGGTGGGGGGGAGGCCTACGCCGACGCCCTGCGGGAGTTGTTCGCGCTTGATCCGCAGGCCGCCGCCGCCATTGCTGCGACTGCCCGCGCTACGCCTGATGCCGATCCTGCCGGGACGCGGTGATGGCCGTGCTGAGATTGGGAACTCGTAGCAGCGCCCTGGCACTAGCTCAGACCGAGTGGGTGGCGCAACGGTTGCGCCTCGCCGGGTTGGAGGTGTGCATCGTGCCGGTGCGCACCGCCGGGGATGCCTGCTCAGCGCCGGTCGCTGAGATCGGGGTCGGGGTGTTCGTGTCGGTGCTGCGGGAAGCCTTGGTGGCCGGTGAGGTCGACATTGCGGTGCATTCCTGCAAGGACCTGCCGACCGCGCCGGATCCGCGGCTGGTGTTGGCCGCGGTGCCCGAGCGTGCGGATCCCCGTGATGCGCTGGTCGCCCGGGACGGGATGGTGTTGGGACAGCTGCCCCCCGGCGCAGTGCTCGGTACCGCGTCGCCCAGGCGCGGTGCGCAGCTGCGAGCGCTGGGCTTGGGCCTTGCAGTGCAACCGATCCGCGGTAACGTCGAGTCGCGGATTCGCCGGGTCCTCGACGGGGAGCTCGATGGTGTGGTGATCGCCGCCGCGGGGTTGGCCCGGCTTGGCCGGATGCAGGAGGCCACCGAGCTGCTCGACCCGCTGCAGATGCTGCCCGCGCCGGGGCAGGGAGCGCTGGCCTGCGAGTGCCGGGTCGGCGATCTGGATACCGAACACCTGCTGGGCGCCTTGCTCAACGACGCTGGAGTACGCGCCGCGGTCACCGCCGAGCGGGCGTTGCTCGCCGCGCTGGAGGCGGGCTGCAGTGCGCCGGTCGGAGCCCTCGCCGACGTCGTCGAGGACTTGGACGACGATGGGCGAGTTGTACTACGGCTGTCTCTGCGGGGAGTTGCAGCCACTGCGGATGACCACCTGCTCCGGTCGTCCGCCACTGGGCCTTATACGCCTGGAGAGCTGACCGATGCCGAGAACCTCGGTCGCGAGGTCGCGGCCGAGTTGCTGGACCTGAGCGCTGGTGCGCTGGGTGCGGGGCCCAGTGCCGCGCGATCCGGGTCTGTCGAGAACCGATGGGAAACGAGTAAGTAGATGAGCCGTGCCCGCAAGACCACCGGACGGATCGCCTTCGTCGGGGCTGGCCCCGGCGACGCCGGAATGCTCACCGTTCGAGCGCAGCAACTGTTGACCTCCACCGCGCTGCTGGTGACCGACCCCGACGTGCCTGCTGACATCCTGGCGCTGGCTGACCAGCGCGCCGAGGTACGCCCGGCGGTGGGGGAACCCGGCGAGGTCGCCAAGGATCTGGTCACCGACGCCAAAGGTGGCCAGACCGTGGTCCGCTTGGTGTCCGGAGACCCGCTGACTGCCGACGCCGTGGTCGCCGAGGTGCTGGCCGTCGCCCGCACGTCGGTGCCCTTCGAGGTGGTGCCCGGGGTACCCGCCGGCACCGCGGTACCGGCTTATGCCGGGGTGCCACTGGGCTCCGGACACACCGAGGCCGACGTCCGCTCCGGTATCGACTGGGCGTCCCTGGCGGCGGTGCCGGGGCCACTGGTGTTGCACGCCACCGCATCGCACCTGGCCCAGGCCGCCGCTGCCCTCATCGAGCATGGTCTTACTCCGCAGACGCCGGTGTCGGCCACGGCTGCGGGCACCGAGCCCACCCAACACACCGTGGAAACCACGCTGGAGTCGCTAAGCGCCGACGCCGGCGAGCTCACCGGCCCGCTGGTGGTCACGGTCGGCTCGGTGGTGGGGGAGAGGGCGAAGCTGTCCTGGTGGGAATCCCGGGCGCTGTACGGCTGGAAGGTGCTGGTGCCGCGCACCAAGGAGCAGGCCGGCGTGATGAGCGAGCGGCTGGGGGTGCACGGTGCGGTACCGGTGGAGGTGCCGACGATCTCGGTGGAGCCACCCCGGTCTCCCGCACAGATGGAGCGTGCGGTCAAGGGCCTGGTCGACGGTCGCTATCAGTGGGTCGTGTTCACCTCGACAAACGCGGTACGGGCGGTGTGGGACAAGTTCGGAGAGTTCGGCCTGGATGCCCGTGCCTTTGCCGGCGTGAAGATCGCCTGTGTGGGTGAGGCCACTGCGGAGCGGGTGCGCTCGATGGGCATCGTCCCTGAGCTGGTGCCCTCAGGTGAACAGTCCTCCGACGGGTTGCTGGCCGACTTCCCCCCATTCGACGACATCCTCGACCCGGTGGATCGGGTACTGCTGCCGCGCGCGGACATCGCCACTGAGACGCTTGCCGCTGGGTTGCGAGAGCGCGGCTGGGAGATCGACGACGTGACGGCCTACCGCACAGTGCGCGCCGCTCCGCCGCCCGCCGAGACCCGTGAAATGATCAAGACCGGGGGCTTCGACGCGGTGTGCTTCACGTCCTCGTCCACGGTGCGCAACCTGGTCGGTATCGCGGGCAAACCGCATGCTCGCACGATCGTTGCGTGCATCGGCCCGGCCACGGCGGAGACTGCAGTCGAGTTCGGTCTCCGGGTGGACGTGCAGCCCGAGGTGGCTCAGGTCGATGCCTTGGTCGACGCCTTGGCCGAACACGCCGCCCAGCTGCGCGCCGAAGGCGCCCTGCCCCCACCTCGCAAAGCCAAGAGCCGCAGGCGCTAGCCGGCTCGCTTTGCCGGCGGGAGATGAGATGTATCCGACGAGTCGGCCGCGGCGGTTGCGGGGTACGGCGGCGATGCGGCGGTTGGTGCAGGAGACCACGTTGCGCCCGCACCAATTGGTGCTGCCGGTGTTCGTCAAGCAGGGTGCCACCGAGCCGCTGCCGATCGCTGCCATGCCAGGCGTCGTCCAGCACGGTGCGGAATCACTGCGCAAGGCCGCCGCTGATGCAGTGGCAGCCGGGGTGGGCGGGATCATGCTGTTCGGCGTGCCCACTACCAGGGACGCCACCGGCTCCGGTGCCACCGACCCCGATGGCGTGCTCAACGCGGCACTACGCACTGTGCGGGCCGAAGTCGGCGACGACATCGTGATCATGGCAGATACCTGCCTGGACGAGTTCACCGATCACGGGCATTGCGGCCTGCTTGATGCCACCGGCGGGGTGGACAACGACGCCACCCTCGCGGTGTACGCCGAGATGGCCGTCGCTCAGGTTCGAGCGGGGGCCCACCTGGTAGGGCTCAGCGGCATGATGGACGGCCAAGTCGGAGTGGTCCGGGAGGCGCTGGACGCCGCCGGGCACCATGACGCGGGAATCCTGGCCTACAGCGCCAAGTACGCCTCGGCGTTCTACGGGCCGTTTCGCGATGCGGTGGAATCACAGTTGACCGGCGACCGCATGACCTACCAGCAGGACCCGGCCAACGCCCGGGAGGCGCTGCGGGAGGCGGCGCTGGACCTTGCCGAGGGTGCGGACATCGTGATGGTCAAACCCGCGATGTGCTACCTGGATGTGTTGCAGGCCGTCGCCGAGGTCTCCGACGTCCCGGTCGCGGCCTACCAGGTATCTGGCGAGTACTCGATGGTGGAGGCGGCGGTGGCGCAGGGTTGGCTGGATCGGCGGCGCGCCGTGGTGGAGACGCTGATCTCGATCCGCCGGGCCGGTGCTGATCTCGTGCTGACCTACTGGGCGGTGCAGGCCGCCGGCTGGCTGCGCTGATGGCGCCGTCGCCATGACGGCGAAGGGCGGCACGACTACCGTCACAGGCATGACAACGCCCCGTCCCCAGGCGGAAACCCGGCCCAAGGAGGTCGAGATCTCCTTCTGGCTCTGGATCACCACCATCCTGCTCGGGCTGATCGGCAGCGTGCCCATCCTCTTCCAGTTCGACCAGCTCCGAGCTCAGGCGATCAACCAGGCGCTTGCCGGTGATCCGGCGCTGGATCGGCCGACGATCGAGAGCGTCACCACGGGTGCGCTCGTCGCTGGAGCCGTGATCGGGCTATTGCTGGTCGTCGCCCAGGTCATATTCGTGTTTCTCATGCGTGGCGGGCGCAATTGGGCGCGAATCGTGCTGGCTGTACTGGGTGGTCTGGTAGTACTGCTCGGCCTGATCGGTTTCGCGGGCACCACGGGCGCGATGGGAGCCGGCTCGTTGCTGCAGCTACTGCTGATGATCGGCGCAATCGTGACCATGTTCCTTCCCGGGGCCAATGCTTGGTTCCGCCCCCGCGCGCCCCAGCTGTGAGGCCCTCCTGCCCCAATATGGAGACATACCAGGGTCATCGGCGTGGTCATAACCCCAATATGTCGGCATATCTGGAGGTGAAGGGGCTTAGGAGGGGAGTTGTGGGTGCGGTTGCGGCGCCGTGTCGTGCTCGCTGTGGCTGAGGTGCTCGCTATCTGCGTGCTCGTCTGGTTGACCTGGTGGTGCTGGCATCGCGGCGTGATCATCACGGAGCACAACGGTGTGACGTTGCGCCGGATTGAGGGGCGCTGGTGGGCCGCGGCCACCGGCGCGGCCACGCTGGCCGGCATCCTGGTGCTCCACGCGCTGCGGCAGATGATGTCCGTCAGTGCACTTCGTGCACCGACGTCCGCCCGAGGATGAGTTGCGGTACCGCTAGGAGTTGGCGGCCTCGGTAGCCTCGACCAGGGGAGCCCCACAGGCACACACGTAAGCCCGGTCGCCGGAGGGGCAGTGGCATTCTTCCTCGATCCGCACCCGACAGCCGCATCCCTCATGCTCACAAGTGAGCAGGGCGCCCTTGCTGTATTGGGTGGATTGCGTCATTCGAACTCCTGCCTGAACGCTAAATTTGGTATGCGATGGCACGCATATTACTCTGGTTCACCTGGCGCCATGTCAGCACGAAGGTGTCACGTATCATTCATTCGTGGTCCCACTGTCACTTCCGGCGATGACGTCGTGGCCGGGCTGTGCACCGTGATCAGCAGCCGCGGGACCTCCTGCGGGACGACGTGACAGTCAGCGAGTCGGCCCGGCTGTTCGACCGGGCCAGCACCGTGATCCCCGGCGGGGTGAACTCCCCGGTGCGGGCATTTCGTGCGGTCGGCGGCACGCCGCGCTTCATGGTCCGGGCGTCGGGACCCTACCTCTGGGACGCCGACGGCACTCGCTACGTCGATCTGGTTTCCTCCTGGGGACCGATGATTCTGGGACATGCGCACCCGGCGGTGGTGGACGCGGTACGTGCGGCCGCGTCACAGGGGCTGTCCTTTGGAACCCCCACCATCGGTGAAATCGAGCTTGCCGAAGAGATCGTGCGTCGGGTCGAGCCGGTCGAGCAGGTGCGCCTGGTCAATTCCGGGACCGAGGCGACGATGAGCGCGATCCGGCTGGCGCGCGGCGCTACCGGCCGCGCCGCGGTGGTCAAGTTCGCCGGGCACTACCACGGGCACGTCGATGCGCTGCTGGTCGCCGCCGGGTCCGGTATCGCCACTTTTGGATTGCCCTCCAGCCCCGGTGTCACTGGCGCGCAGGCGGTGGACACGATTGTGCTGCCCTACAACGACATCGACGCGGTGCGCGCGGTGTTCGCCGCGCGGGGTGGCGAGATCGCCTGCGTCATCGCTGAGGCAGCCGCTGGCAACATGGGCGCGGTACCACCCGACCCTGGTTTCAACGTCGCCATGCGCGATCTGTGCCACGCCCACGGGGCGCTGCTGGTACTGGATGAGGTGATGACCGGGTTCCGGGTCTCGACCGCCGGTTGGTTTGGGCTTGAGCAGGTGCCGGCCGACCTCTACACCTTCGGTAAGGTGATGTCCGGCGGGCTACCGGCGGCGGCGTTCGGTGGTTCGGTCGAGTTGATGTCGCACCTGGCGCCGGCCGGGCCGGTCTATCAGGCGGGCACATTGTCCGGGAACCCGGTCGCGGTGGCTGCCGGTTTGGCCACGCTTCGGGCCGCCGACCGGCAGGTCTACGCCCGGTTGGACGCGGTCGCCGCTCGGCTGGCCGGGCTGCTTGACGAGGCATTGGACGCCCAGAGCGTGCCGCATGTGGTTCAGACCGCCGGCTCGTTGCTCAGCGTGTTATTCACCGGCACCGGGCCGGTGCGCGACTATGCCGGCGTGCAGGCCACCCAGATTTGGCGTTACCCGGCGTTCTTTCACGCGCTGCTCGAGCACGGCGTCTACGCGGCGCCCAGTGCATTCGAGGCCTGGTTCGTGTCCGCGGCACTGGATGACGAGTCCTTCGAGGTGATCACCGCGGCACTGCCGCACGCCGCTAGGGCCGCCGCCCGCGCGCGGGCGCCTCAAGAACAGGGTCCGTCGTGAGCCGTACCGTGGTTCACCTGCTACGGCACGGGGAGGTGCACAACCCGGACGGCATCCTCTACGGCCGGCTACCCGGTTTCCGGCTGTCCGACGTCGGCTTCCGCCAAGCCGAGGTGGTCGCCGCATATCTCAGCGATCACGACGTGGTGTATGTGGCCGCTTCGCCGTTGCAGCGCGCGCAGCAAACCGCGGAGCCGATCGCCGCCCGGCATGGCCTGGACGTCGTCACCGACGAGCAGCTGATCGAGGCGGGCAACATCTTCGAAGGCACCGAGATTTCGGTTGGCGATGGAACGCTGCGCAACCCTCGGCACTGGCGCAAGCTGTACAACCCCTTCCGGCCGTCCTGGGGCGAGCCGTACCGGGAGATCGCCAGCCGGATGCTCGCCGCGGTGCACCGCGCTCGGGACCGAGCTGCTGGACATGAGGCCGTCTGCGTGTCTCATCAGCTACCGATCTGGACCTTGCGCCGGTACCTTGACCAGCGGCGGCTCTGGCACGACCCCCGCCGCCGGCAGTGCTCCCTGGCCTCGTTGACGAGCCTGGTGTTCGCCGACGAGGTCCTGGCCGAAGTGGTCTACACCCAGCCAGCCGGGGAGTCGGACCCGAAGGTAGCCGGGGCATGACACGTGCGCTGCTGCTCGTCGCAGCGGTGATGCTGCTGGCCGGCTGCGCCACCGGAGCCGATGCGGTGGCCCGCGGCGGCACCTTCGAGTTCGTCACGCCAGGAGGAAAGACCGACATCTTCTACGACCCGCCGGCCGACCGGGGCGCGGTCGCCGGCCTGTCTGGGGAGAGTCTCACCGAAGCCGGCAGGACCGTGTCACTCCAGCGCTATCGCGGCCAGGTGGTGGTGCTCAACGTGTGGGGTTCATGGTGCGGTCCGTGCCGGGCCGAGGCCGACGATCTGGTCCGGGTCGCCACCGCCACGGCGGATCAGGGCGTGCAGTTCATCGGGATCGACGTGCGAGACAGCCGCCAAGCCGGAGCTGACTTCGCCCGCGACTTCGGCCTGACTTACCCGTCGATCTTCGATCCACCCGGCCGCACCCTGCTGGCGCTCACGGGGATCCCGCGTTCGGTGGTGCCGCTGACTATCGTGCTGGATCGCCAACATCGGGTCGCCGCAGTATTCCTGCACGCAGTGCACGCGCAAGACCTACAACCAATAGTGGAGCGCATCGCCCGCGAGCCATAAACTCCGCGTGTCGGGCTCTCATGTACGCCGTCTGCGCCGCTGGTGCGCCTCACGCGGGCGGGTTTTGGCAGCTCGGCTGGAGAATCGCCTGCACCTGCGGATCGTTGATGTTCTGCTGGGTCACGAAAATGACGCCAGTGTCCTCGCTAACCCCAACCTGGCCGGTCCGCACCGTCTTCACCATCGCGTTGACCGAATCGAAGCCCATCCGGAATGGATTTTGAACGACGAGTGCGGTAATCGCGCCCGATGCGACGCCTTTGATTTCGTCCGGTGAGGCGTCCCAACCAATGAGCTTGATTTTTCCGGCTTTGCCTGCCTGGTTCAGTGCGTTGGTGGCGCCGACCACGCCAGGCTCGTTCGCCGCAAAGATGCCGTCCAGGTCGGGATTGGCGGTCAAGATGTTCTCCGTGACAGCCAGCGCGGTGATGGGGTCGCTGTTGCTGGACTGCTCGGCCACCAGCTTCAGGTTTGGGTGTTTCGCGAGTCCCTCTTTGAAGCCCGTGGTGCGCTGGTCGTTGGTCACCGTTCCCGGCTGAAAGGGGATGAACGCAACGTTGTGATCCCCTGGACCCAGTGCCTCGGCGAGCAGGTCAGCAGCCTTGCGCGCGGCCGCGACGTTGTCGGTGGCGAACACGGGCACGTTGTCGGGCTGTGGGTCCGTACCCGAATCTATATTGATCACTGGAACGTTGCGGCTCTGCGCATCCTGGGTGACTTGGGCGAGGACCTTCGCGTCGGTGGCCGCGTAAATGAGACCGTCTACCTCCCGGGTCAAGAAGTTCTGCAACAGGTTGACCTGTCCGGTGACGTCGGTCTCCGCCGTCACCCCGTCCCACTGGACCTTCACGTCGGTCAGCTTCGACGCCGCGCACTGCGCTCCTTTGCGGACGCTGTCCCAGAAGTCGAACCCGACAGCCTTGGGAACGACCGCGATGGTGATGGGTCCACTGCTCTTCACGTTCGGGCTGCCACCTGGGCCCGAACCCTGCACAGTGACCTCTCCGCAACCAGAGGTCAGCAGAAGGACAGCGGCCGCTGAGGCCAGCGCCGCTGAGAGCCTGACACGCATGAAGCCTCTCTTCCTCAAGAAAGTCGTTACGCCTGCACTAACGCAGACGCTGCCCGCCGCCGGTAGCGGTCCCAGAGCACAGCGATCCAGATGATCACTCCGATGATGACCTGCTGGTAGAAGGTATTGATGTCCAAGAGCACGGATCCGTTGCGGATCAACGCGATCAACAGGGCACCGAGCAAGGTACCGATGACCTTTCCCTCACCGCCGAAAAGGCTGGCACCTCCGATCACGGTAGCGGCGATAACGTCGAGCTCAAGTCCGATACCGAAGTTCGGTTGTCCGGAGTTCACCCGGGATGCGGCCATCATCCCACCGAAGCCCGCAAGGATACCGGAAATAATGTATACGATCGTGAGGTAGCTTTTGACTGGAATGCCGGACAGTCGCGCAGCCTCGATATTCGACCCCATGGCGTACGCGTACCGGCCGAGCTTGGTGCGGGTCAAGATGAAGTGTCCGGTCACGGCAACGACGATGAGAGCCAGGATCGGGATCGGCAACGCCCCTAGCTTTCCCTGACCAAGCAGCTTGAACTCCTGTGGCGCACCGGAGACGGCGACGGAATCAGTCACGATGTACACAAGGCCACGGGCCACGCTGAGCATACCCAGTGTAGCGATGAACGGCGCCATTCCACCCTGCGTCACGAGCAAGCCGTTGACCACCCCAGCGAGGGCACCGATCGCCGCGCCGCCGGCGATCGCCCACGGAACTCCGACGCCGTATTCCACCACCATCATCGTGCCGAGCACACCCGACAGAGCGGCCACCGAGCCGACGGACAGGTCGATTCCCGCGGTGATGATCACCATGGTCATGCCGATCGCAATGATCGCCACTACCGCGGACTGGACACCGATGTTGAACAGGTTGTTCGCGCTGAGGAAGGCGTCAGAGGCAAAGGACAGGTAAATGAAAAGCACGACCACGGCGCCGGCCGCCGCTAACTGGGACACCGCGGAACGAAATCGGTCGCGCCACGCGTCGGACAATGGGATACGACGCCACCCCGATCGCCTCATTCTCGCCTCGCTCACGCGCGCTGCACCTCGCCCCTGTTGTCGTTGCGTTTGGCCGGCTGCGGGATTACACCGGCGCTCCGGTGGCCAGCTGCATGACCCGCTCCTCGGAGAACTGCTCACAAGCCAGTTCCCCGGCGATCCGTCCAGCGCGTAAGACGATGATGCGATCACACATGTTGAGCAGTTCCGGGAGGTAGGAGCTGATGACGACGATTCCACGCCCCTCGCCGGCCAATCGCCCGATCAGATCAAATATTTCGGCCTTGGCCCCTACATCGATGCCACGCGCCGGCTCGTCGAAGAAGAGCACCTGCCCCTTGGTCTCCAAACACCTCGCCACCACGACCTTCTGCTGGTTGCCCCCGGAAAGCGCCTGGACCGGACTTTTGATCGACGGCGTCTTGATGCCCAGCCGATCTCGCCAGGACAGCGCGGTCCTCCGCTCCTCGCGCAGGTCGATGGCGCCAAAGCGCAGCGGAACGCGCGCCAAGGTGATGTTCTGATCGACCGGAAGTTGCAGGGCGAGTCCCTCGCCTTGGCGATCCTCTGTCAGATAACCGAGTCCTGCCTCGATTCCCTGCCGGGGCGACCTGATGCGGATCTCGCGTCCCCGCAGGAAAACGCGCCCTGCATCCGGAATGTCCGCGCCGAAGATGGCCCGGGCGAGCTCGGTGCGACCGGCGCCGACCAGACCGGCGAACCCGACGATCTCGCCGGCTCGAACGTCAACCGTGCAGTCAACGAGGTCGACGGCCCGGCCGCGTCGGGAGATGCCTTCCGCCCGGAGCAGAACCTTCCCGATGCGGGCTCTTGGTTTGGGATAGAGGCTATCAATGTCTCGACCGACCATCAGCCGGATCAGGCGTTGCGGTGACACCTGGGCCGAGGGCAGCGTCTGGACAACCCTGCCGTCGCGCAGGACGGTGACCTGATCGGCAAGGTGGGCAACCTCGTCAAGGCGATGAGAAATGTACACAATCGCGATGCCTTGCTCCTTCAGCTCCGCGATTACCTCAAAAAGATCGGTCATCTCGGCTTCCGTGAGCATTGCGGTCGGCTCGTCCATGATCACGACCCGGGGAGTTCCACCCAGTGCCTTGGCGATCTCGACCCGCTGCCGATCGGCAACCGGGAGCGTGCCCACTGGACGGTCCGGGTTCACCGCGAGGTTGACCCGGTCAAGCAGAGCCTGGGCACGCTTGCGCTCGGCGCGACGGGATATCACACCCAGCCGGGTCGACTCCTCGCCCAGACACAAGTTCTCCGCCACGGTCAGGTGCGCAGCGAGCGCCATCTCCTGGTGCACCATCGACACACCCAGGGTCAGCTGAGCGAAGCGCGGACCACGGAACTCAACCGGCTTGCCGTCAAGACGAACAACACCCTCATCAGGCCGCTCGACCTGCGATAACAGCTTCATCAAGGTGGACTTGCCGGCACCGTTCTCGCCAGCAATGACGTGGACCTCACCGGGCAGCACTGTCAAGCTGACCCGGTCGACCGCGAGCACCCCCGGATAGCGCTTGGACATCTCGCGCATCTCCAACATCGAGTCGACCATAGCGGCGCCGCCGATCCGGGGTTTCGTCGTCACCCCAGTGGAGGGTGTGGGCGGCGTGTCATCGTTGCTCCTCGCCGTGCGAGGCATCCAGCGGGACTGACTTCACCTTGCCCGGTTGCACCACGGCCACCACGACGGACGTCGATCCGCTATCCGCCGAGTCGGTACCGGGCTCCACGGCTGCATTTCCTCGCCGGGTTGGCGGTTGTTGAGAGCGCCCGCACCTGGGGTTGGTGGTACTTGAAGGGCTACCTCGACCTACAGTGACCAGCGTGGGCCTCACCGAACTCGCTACCTCCGGGCCGCTGCTGCTAGCGGCCGGGGTTGCGGTGGTCGCCGGCGCGGTCAGCTTCGCCTCGCCGTGTGTGGTTCCGCTGGTGCCGGGGTACCTGGCCTACCTCACCGGGTTGGTCGGCGCGGAGAGCGGTGCCCAGAGCAGAGGCCGGGTGCTCGGCGCGGTGGCGTTGTTCGTGTTCGGGTTCTCGGTGGTGTTCACGGCCAGTGTGGTGACTGTGCTCGGCATCGCGGATCGGCTTGTCCTCAACGAGATCACCCTGCAGCGCGTCGGTGGCGTGATCACCATCGCGATGGGGTTGGTCTTCGTCGGGCTGATCCCTACCCTGCAGCGCGACCTCCGGGTGCACCCGCGACCCGGACTGGGGTCCCGGCACATGCTCGGCGCCCCGCTGCTGGGCGCGGTGTTCGGTTTGGGTTGGACGCCGTGCCTGGGGCCAACCCTGGTGGGAGTGATCGCGCTGGCCGTCGGCACGCCCGGCGGTGGCCTGGCCCGCGGGGTGCTGCTGGTGGCGGCCTACTGCCTCGGGCTGGGACTGCCCTTCCTGCTGCTTGCCCTCGGTGCCCAGCGCGCCATGCGCGCGGTGGACTGGTTGCGCAAGCACGTCCGCGGGGTACAGCTGGCCGGCGGTGCCATGTTGATCGCGGTCGGGCTGCTCCTGGCCACCGGCCTGTGGGCGGAACTCATCGCGGTCCTGCGCGAACCGATCACCGGCTTCGAGACGCCGATCTAGATGACCTCGGCCTATCCCGTCACCGCGGTGCTGCGCAACACCTGGCGCGGGCTGACCAGCATGCGCACCGCGCTGGTGCTGCTGTTCCTGCTGGCGCTGGCCGCGCTACCGGGCGCCCTGCTACCGCAGTACTCGCTGAACCCGGAACGGGTCCGGACATACAAGGCCCAGTACCCGACGCTGGCTCCGATACTGGACCGGCTTGGCTTCTTCGAGGTCTTCACCAGCCCCTGGTTCGCCGCGATCTACCTGCTGCTGTTCGTATCCCTCGTGGGTTGCGTGCTGCCCCGCAGCGTCGAGTACGCGCGGCAGCTGCGCCGGGCTCCGGTGGCCACCCCCCGTAACCTGGCCCGGCTGCCACACCACGCTCGCGCCGAGTCCAACGCATTGCCACCCGAGGTGCTGGCCGCCGCCCGGCGACGGCTGCGCGGCTGGCGGATCGCCGAGCGGGAGGAACCCGGCGGTGCCCGCACGCTGTCGGCCGAGCGGGGCTATGCACGGGAGGCCGGCAATCTCATCTTTCATGTCGCGTTGCTGGGACTGCTGGTGTCCTTCGCGGTCGGCAAGCTGGTCGGTTACGAGGGTCAGGTCATCGTGCTCGCGAACGGGTCGCAGTTCTGCAACTCCGGCCCGCTGGCCTACGACTCCTTTCGCCCCGGTATGTCCGTCGACGGCACCGCGCTGGACCCGTTCTGCGTCAAGGTCGACGAATTCATCCCGACTTATCTGAGTAACGGGCAGCCGCAGGAGTTCCACGCCAGCATCCAGTATCAGGGGCCGGACGACCTGCGTACCGGCAGCTGGCATCTGTATCAACTGAAGGTCAACGAACCACTGCGGATGGACGGCAACCGGGTCTACCTGCTTGGCCACGGTTACGCCCCGCAGTTCACGGTCACCTTTCCCGACGGCCAGCAGCGCAGCGGCGTGGTGCAGTGGCGCCCAGTGGACGTTGCCACCATGCTCTCCGAGGGCGCCACCAAGTTTGACCCGCCCGGGGTGACCGACGACGCCGAGCGGCGTACCCGCCAGCTCGCGATCACCGGCCTGTTCGCGCCGACCGCGGCGTTCCAGGGTGCATTGCTGTCCTCGGGGTTCCCCGACCTGCTCAACCCGGCCGTCGCGATTGACGTGCTCAAAGGGGATCTGGGCAACAACTCCGGCCGCGGCCAGTCCATCTTTTCCGTCGACCAGTCCATGGTCGACTCCGGGCGGCTCAACCGGGTGGCCCGGGGCAACCTGTTCCCCGGCGAGCAGCTCACCCTGCCCGATCGCACGGTGGTGCGCTTCGACGGCGTGACCCGATTCGCCTCGCTGCAGGTCTCCTACGACCCGGCCCAGCGCTGGGTGCTCGGTTTCGCGATTGGAGTCCTTGGCGGCCTTGCGCTGTCGCTGGCGGTGAAGCGGCGCCGGTTCTGGGTGCGCGTCAGCCCAGCTGGGTCAGACGGTACCGTGGTCGAGCTGGGTGGGCTGGCCCGCACCGAGGCCGCCGGGTACGGGGAGGAGTTCGACCGTATCGCCGTCGACCTGCTGCCGCCCGGGTCCCCGCAGCCAACGGCGACCGCGGCAGCGTCAAAGGAGGGACCGTAGCGATGCCGGTCAACCCGGTTTTGGCGTCCTACAGCGATCTCGCGTACGGCACCGCGCTGGTTCTCTACCTGTTCGCGATGGTGCTGCACGCCGTCGGGTATGCGGCCGGGCGGGTCGCGGTGACCGGTGCTGGCGCACCGCGGGTGGCCGGTGGGGGGGATGGACCGGTCGCCACGTTGGCCCGGCCGCATGATTCCCCAGGACGTCGCCCGCTGCGGGACACCTCCGAGCGATTCGGGCGTTGCGCGGTGGCGCTCACCGCTCTGGCTGCGCTGGTGCACGCTGGTTCGCTGGTGCTCCGAGGAGCTGCCATCGGGCGGGCGCCCTGGGGCAACATGTACGAGTTCACCTCGGCCATCTGCTTGGTTGCGGTGATCGCTTGGCTTGTCGTGCTGTACCGGCAGCGCGGTGGTGCGGCCCTGCCACGGCTGGGTGGGTTCGTGTTGCTGCCCGTGGTGGTGTTGATGTTCCTGGGCGGCACGGTGCTCTACGCCCAGGCCGCGCCGCTGGTGCCGGCGTTGAACTCGTACTGGATCGCCATTCATGTCTCCGCGGCGGCCATCGCATCGGGCATCCTGCTGGTCTCCGGCGTCGCCAGCGTGCTGTACCTGGTCCGGGAAGGGGCTGGATCCCGGATCACCGCCCGGTTACCCGACGCCGCCACTCTGGACCGGCTGGCTTACCGCACCGCGGTGGTTGCGCTGCCGATCTGGACCTTCGCCGTCATCACCGGGGCGATCTGGGCCGAGGCCGCTTGGGGTCGCTACTGGGGTTGGGATCCGAAGGAGACGTGCGCGCTGGTCGCCTGGGTGGTCTACGCGGGGTACTTGCACGCCAGGGCGACCGCTGGATGGCGCGGTTCACCGGCGGCCTGGATCAATGTGGTGGGCTTTGCGGTGATGCTGTTCAACCTGTTCTTCATCAACATCGTCATCGCCGGATTCCACTCCTATGCCGGGATCTGACACCGGGCCGCCGGCAGGTCGGGCTCCCGGCGGTCACCGCGACGGCCAAGCTGGGCTCCCCGCGCATGACCTGTCTTCCGCGCAGCTGCTTCGGCAGACCAAAAGATCCCCGCAGTCCGGCTGGCGGCGGGTGTTGTTCGTCGCCTCAGGGCGCACCATCAACCTCGGGGAGAGTCCCTCCGAACTACAGCGCCGGGAACTGATCTCCCGGATCAACCAGCCGCTGCAGGGCTGCTACAAGATCGCGATGCTGAGCCTCAAGGGCGGCGTCGGCAAAACGACCATCACCGCGACGTTGGGCTCCACCTTCGCCTCGTTGCGCGGTGATCGGGTGATCGGGGTGGACGCCAATCCCGACCGAGGCACGCTGGCCCAGAAAATTCCGCTGGAGACGACCGCCACCGTGCGGCATCTACTGCGCGACGCCGACCGGATCCGTCGCTACTCCGACATCCGTTCCTACACCTCGCAAGGCCCCAGCCGGTTGGAGATCCTGGCCAGCGAGCAGGATCCGGCGGTCTCGCAGGCCTATAGCGAGGATGACTACCGGCGCACGGTGAACCTGCTCGAGCACTTCTACAACATCGTGCTCACCGACTGCGGGACCGGGCTGATGCACTCGGCGATGAAGGGTGTGCTGGACTTGGCGCACTCGCTGGTGATCGTGTCGTCCGGCTCGATCGACGGTGCGCGTTCGGCGTCAGCCACCCTGGACTGGCTGGATGCGCATGGATATCGCGAGCTGGTCGGTCGATCGGTCGCTGTGATCAACTCGGTGCGTCCTGCTGCGGGCAAGGTGGATCTGGATCGGGTTGCCACACACTTCGCCGCTCGCTGCCGATCGGTGTGCCGGATGCCCTTCGACGCGCACCTCGAGGAGGGCGGCGAGATCGAACTGGACCGGCTCGGTCCCGGCGCCCGGCTGGCTGCCCTGGAGCTGGCGGCGACCGTCGCCGACGACTTCCCGCACGCGGTCAGCCGCGGCCGCACCCTTCGCTAGCAGGGCAGGTCAACGCTCGTCGCCGGACTCCGGACGTTCCCGGTTCAAGCCCCGAAGGAACTCCGGGTCGTCGTCGGGTGCCAGCACCGAGCGTGCGGCCGGGCGCTGGGGGCCGAACGCCTTCCACAGCAGCGCGGTGACCGCAGCCATTCCGATTGCCGCCATAACGTACTGCACGCCAGCCACCTCCTCAGTTGCCACCGAGCGTAGTGGCGTTCAGCGCGGCAGACGAGCAGACCTCACCCCGATTTCACCGCACCGGACCTTACGGTGTCGGATCTCAAGGCGCGGCCTGGCAGGTCAGCTCGATCCGGCGGCGCCGGGGTGGTGAGGGACGCCAGCAATGCGCGGACTTCGGTTTCGCGGAACCGCCGGTGCCCGCCGGGGGTCCTGATAGAGCCGATTCGTCCAGCGGATGCCCATCGGGTGACGGTTTTGGGATCCACTCGGAACAGTGCGGCAACCTCCCCGGGCGTGAGTAGTCGCTCAGTGGCTGATAGCTGGGACATCGCGGGCCTCCCCAGACTCGTCGATCTCACAGTGGGGATCTTTCGGGCTTATCGTGACAGGTCGTGCGCCAGGTACTCGAACGGTTGTGGCGAGGTAAAGCGCCGGTAATGGGAGGAACCGTGCCAATCCCTGCCACCGTGCAGTCAGGATGGCTGGAGCGATGCAGCGACGGGTGTTTAGGCTCAACGGTCGTGGGCGCACCCCAGATTCCCCCGGAGAGTCCCCTGTCCGGCTCCGCGCTGGCCCGCGACGTCGCGCTCTACAGCGGGGCTCGACTTGCCCTGGTGGCCGTGCTGGCGCTGCTGTTGGTGCTGGTCGGGGTGCCGCTGCTGGTCGCGGTGCTGCTCGCCCTGGTGGTGGCACTGCCGCTGTCGATGGTGCTGCTGCGCTCGTTGCGGATTCGGGTGAACGCCGGGATAGCAGCGGCTGGGCAGCGCCGTCGGGCGGAGCGTGACCGGCTTCGCAACGAGCTCCGTGGCGAGCAAGATTTGCGTTGATCCGCGAGCGACGAGTCGGCTGGGACTCAGACGGCCAGCGCCGCACCAGTGGCAGCCGCCCACACCAGCAGCGCCAGCCCGGTGTCCCGCAGCACCGGGATCAATGCTGGCCCACTGGCCCCACCACGGACCCGGCGAAGCGCGGGCAGTGCGAGCACCAGGGCGAGCAGGCCGGCAAGCGTGATCCAGCGGGTGACCGCAAAGCCGAGGGTCACCACGAAGGGGGCAGCCACCAACCCGGTGTAGAGCATGCGGGTCCGGTGGTCACCGAGGCGCACGGCAAGGGTGCGTTTGGCTGCGGCGGCATCGGTGGGGATGTCGCGCAGGTTGTTGGCCACCAGCACTGCGGCTGACATCGCTCCCACCGCGACGGCCGCGAAACCGCCAGTCGGCGTGATCTGGCCACTGATGACGTACTGGGTGCCGAGCACCCCGACCGGTCCGAAGAACAGGAAGACGGCCAACTCGCCGAGACCGGCGTAACCGTAGGGACGGCGCCCACCGGTGTAAAACCACGCTGCGGCAATGCACGCCCCACCCAGGGCCAGCAGCCACCACTGTCCGGCCAGCGCGACCAGCACGAGGCCCGCGACCGCAGCGACCGCGAAGCTGACAAGTGCCGCGGTACGCACCGCGCTGGGTGCCGCGGCACCGGATCCGACCAGCCGCATCGGCCCGACCCGGGTGGCGTCGGTGCCCCGGATGCCGTCGGAGTAATCGTTGGCGTAGTTGACCCCGATCACCAGCGCCAGGGCTACGACCAGTGCCAGCAGTGCGCGTGGCGCGCCGGAGAACTGTTCGACCGCTGCCACCGCCGCGCCCCAGCCAGCCAGCACCGGGGCGATCGCGTTGGGCAATGTCCGCGGTCGCGCCCCCTCCACCCACTGCGCCACGGTCGCCATGGGCCAGACCTTACGGCGTTGTGCAGGGCGCGCCGGTCCCTTGGAGGGCGACATGTGCGGCGGACACGTACTGCTGCGGGCCGATCCGCAGCCACCGGTCGGTCACGCCGTGGGTGCCGGTGACGGCCTGCCCGATGACGGTGCACTCGACACGCAGGGTGGCGCGCTGCGCTGCCAGGCCTACCGGCGGGTGATCGGTGCCAGGGCCGCTGCGGACGTGCAGCAACGGCATTCGCACGATGCCCAGCGGCGCGCCATCAGCCCACAAATAAGTGACGGTGACCCAGCTGTTGTCGCGCAGCCCCAGACCGTCCCAGAATGTGCCGTCGGCCAGGTCGATCCCGGCTGGGTTGCGCACCTGCCGGTCGAATTGGTCCCGGCCCCCGTTGTGGCCGTCGCTGTATGCGGCCTGCGCCTGGGGTCGGCCCTGGGGCAGGTCGCGCCAGGATTGGCGGGTTTGCGGGGAGTTCCAGTAATCGTCGGTGGTGTTCCACGGGCCGACGTCCCACACCGGCGCCCATTCGCATCGGCCGCGGTCTGAGCAAACCTTCACCGTGTAGTCGCCCGAACCACGGGGGGCCAGTGCCTGGCGCGAGGGTAGCGCGACGAAGTGGTCGCGCGGGCGGATCACGTGACCGTTGGCGGTGGTGCCCCCTACCAGACCCTCGCGGGTTGCGAACACCCGATAGCTGCGGGCCGAGAGCGGGACAGCGGCCAGGGTCTGGGCGATGGTGTGCGCGCTGAGCCGCACCGACCGCACCCGCGGGCTCGCGCCACCGTCACCACCGCGCAGCAGAACTCGGGTCTGTACCGACGTCACCGCAGCGTCGAACACCGCGGGTTCCTCGGTGCTGGCGGGCACCCACTCGGTCCACGAGCCGCTGTCCCGGGTGCCGCGGACGTCGACGGCCACGGTCGATCCGGCCGGCTGATCAGCGACGAGTTCCGCCACCACCTGGTTGCGGGGCTCGGCGAGCCGGTGCGCCGAGGTGAGCAGCATGCCTTGTGGCGGGCCGGTCCGGGTGCTCGCCGGGCCCGGGGCATCGCCGTTCAGGCTCAGGCCACCTGCCTCGGAACGCACGTTCGTGTCGTCCCAGTCGGGACTCAACCCGGCAAACCAGGTGGTGTCCCCGGCCCCGGCCGCGGCCCCGTTCTCAGCGCCCTGCGCTCCAGCTCGTGCGATGGCCGGGAAGGTCACCACAGCAACTGCCGCGAGCACTGCGATGGCGACAACGGCGATGTGGACGCGGCGGCAGCGACGAGCCGGCAGCCTCACGGGACACTCCTGAACGTAGGGGGCAGGTGTTTCCGCTGTGACTGATGTGATTGGTGGGGATGTTGGTACCCACCGAACCCGCATCTATGCGTCGCCGTCCATACCTAGAGTGGGTGAACCTGTACGCACTGTGTTGAGTAAGGTCCGCGTGGCCGGTCAGCGATCCCGTGCGGCGAGCATGGCTCGGACCGCGTTGCGGTCGGGCTTGCCCACGCCGCGCAGCGGAAGAGCGTCGAACAAGACGATCTCCTTGGGGGTCTGCGCGCCGGTCAACAGGCGGCGGGCGGCAGCGCGCAACGCGCCGGGATCCGGCGGCCGGCCCGGGTCTACCGGTACCACCACTGCGGTGACCCGCTCCCCCCACTTCGGATCCGGCAGGCCCACCACGCATGCCGCGGCTACCCCCGGCATGCCGGTGAGCACGGCCTCCACATCGGCCGGCGCCACGTTGAGCCCCCCGGTGACGACCACGTCGTCAGCTCGGCCGAGCACCTGCAACCGGCCCTGCCCGTCGAGCCGTCCGAGGTCGGCGGTTCGAAACCAGCCGTCGCGAAACGCTGCGGCGGTGTCCTCGGGTGCATCGAGGTACCCGGTGGCGAGCATCGGACCGGCCAGCTCGACGCGTCCTGTGCCGGCTCCGGGACCATCTATCCGGACCTGCATCCCGTCCAGTGGCCGTCCGTCGTAGACGCAGCCACCTGCCGTCTCGGTCATGCCGTAGGTGGTCACCACCCGCACACCTGCCACCTGAGCCCGGCGCAGTAGCTCAGCCGGCGGGGCGCTACCGCCTAGCAAAACCGCGTCGAACGCCGTGAGTGGATCGGGATCAGTGTCGAGCAGCCGTGCCAGTTGGGTGGGCACCAGCGCCGTATAGCACCGCCCGGCTTCACCGGCCAGCTGCCGCGCGGTGGTGCCGAATGCGGCTGGATCAAACCCGCCGCGCAGGTCGAGCGGCGCCGGCTGGCTGCCGGCCAGCGTGGCCCGGATCAACACCTGCAGCCCGGCGACGTGCTGGGCGGGCAGTGCCAGCAACCACCGGCCGGGACCGCCGAGCCGAGCTTGCGCGGCCTCGGCCGACGCGATCAGAGCAGCCGCACTGAGCTGCACCCACTTGGGAGTCCCGGTGGAGCCCGACGTGGTCAGCACGACCTCACCCGGACCTGGGTCCCGCGGTGGGGGTGGCTGCTCGCAACCCAGCGGCGCCACCGCCTCGCCGCCGGTAAGCGCGGCTCGCAACGCAGCATCCAGCTCCCGGATTACCTCCGGTGATCCGTCACAGTGGATCACCCGCACCGGGACAGCCCTCTCGATGTCCCGAGCTCGACACCAGCGTCGTCGGACCGGCTGCCGGCAGCTTTGCTGTCGAGGTCGGGGCGTGTTGAGTGCATCGTTCCCCTTCCCTGGCGTGCTCGGCTGGTGAGAACGTACCGGTGTGCAGCGCTGATCGACGCCATGGAGTCGGGATCGTAAAGCCACGCTGGCGCCGGGTTGATCAGCCGACCGAGGACGACCGCACGGGTGGAACAGGGGCGTGATCACCTTCTGCTGTGCTGCCGTGACTCACGGCAGCACGAGCTGTTCCACCCAGGCCGTCCCGAAATGAATGCCCAGCAGCAGTGCCAACGGCAGGACCACGGCGACCAACGTGAGCAGAAGCATTGCCCTGGTCCACATGGCTGGCCCCGCCTTCGCCCGGTTACCCCTCCTCGGCATCATGTTCATCGCTGCGAGCTGGCCGGGGGTTAACAGCGATCGCTCGAGGTCATGGTCGCCGCCGTCATCTTTCGCCCACCAACGGGCCTGGCGTGGGCGTCGTTGATCTTGGGCATCATCGGGATCGTCCATCGTGATCTACGAGGTCTCGGGTGGCGAGGACGGGGTCCTCGGATCAATAACTTCACCATTGACTGGTGCCGTTCTATCTCCTTCCGGAGGCGAGAGTCCATCTCGACGTCCTCGTCCGGAGCGGCCTTGAACGCCAAGGCGACGAGTATCGCGGAGAGCGCGGGCGCCGCAACGATAAGCAGGGACTGGGGAATAACCCCTACTAGTAGTACCAGGGAAATGCCGACCAGTCCGGAGGGCGCTTCTCCAAGAAGGAATCGCGGCCCTCGACGGCCTCGTCAGTCATGTACGCTAGCCGGGTCGATTCACCGGCGAACAGTTGCTGGCCGACCAGCCCGTCATCGATCAGGTTGAACGCGTATTTGAGCATCCGCTGCGCGGTGGGGGACTTGGCGTTGACCGCGCCGGCCCACTGCAGTGCCGTTGCCTCCAGCGATGCGTGCGGTACCACCGCGTTGACCATACCCATCCGGTGCGCGTCGGCCGCGCTGTACTCCCGCCCGAGGAAAAAGATCTCCCGGGCGAACTTCTGCCCGACTTGCCGGGCGAGATAGGCCGAGCCGAATCCGCCGTCGAAAGATCCCACATCGGCGTCGGTCTGCTTGAACCTAGCGTGCTCGGCCGACGCCAGGGTCAGGTCACAAACCACGTGCAAGGAATGCCCACCACCGGCTGCCCAGCCCGGTACAACCGCGATCACCACCTTGGGCATGAAGCGGATCAACCGTTGACACTCCAAGATGTGCAGCCGCCCAGCCCGCGCCGAATCGATGGTGTCCGCCGTCTCACCTGATGCGTACTGGTACCCCGAGCGGCCTCGAATCCGCTGGTCGCCGCCCGAGCAGAAGGCCCAGCCGCCGTCGCGGGGTGAGGGCCCGTTACCGGTCAGCAGCACGCATCCCACGTCCGGCGTCATCCGGGCGTGATCCAGCGCCTGGTACAGCTCATCCACCGTGGACGGACGGAAGGCATTGCGGACCTCGGGCCGGTCGAAGGCGATCCGGACCGTGCCGTGCGCCACTGCGCGGTGGTAGGTGATGTCGACGAAGTCGAAGCCCTCGACACGGCGCCAGGCGGCAGGATCAAGTAGCTCGGAGACGCTCACGGCGGCGAGCATACGAGCAGTGCGCACCCCAGCACGGCATGCTGGACACTCGTGAACCCGTCCACTGCATTGGCCACCGTGCTGGTCGACGAGCTGGTGCGGTGCGGCGTGCGGCACGCGGTGCTCTGCCCGGGGTCGCGCAATGCGCCACTGTCCTTCGCCCTGCATGCGGCCGAGCAGGCTGGACGGCTGACCCTGCATGTTCGCATCGACGAGCGCTCCGCGGCGTTCCTGGCGCTGGGAATGTCGTTGCGCTCCGGTATGCCGGTACCAGTGGTGTGCACCTCGGGCACTGCGGCCGCGAACCTGCACCCAGCGATGCTGGAAGCACACCACGCCGGGGTTGCGCTGCTCGCGGTGACCGCCGACCGCCCGGCCGAGCTGGTCGGCACCGGAGCCAACCAGACGGTGCACCAAACCGGCCTGTTCGGTGTAGCGGTACGTGCGGCGCCGTCGCTGTCACTTGGTCAGCCGGCACAGTGGCGCTCCGCAGTCGACCGTGCGGTGGCAGCCGCGTGCGGGTCGCTGGGTGGCCCTCCGGGCCCGGTACACCTCAACGTGCCGCTGCGCGAACCGCTGATGCCCGAGCCTGGGTCGCAGTGGCCAGCGGCGCCAGCCGGGCGTGCGGCTGATCGACCCTGGACTGCGGTTGCGGAGGGTTCGCCGGCCTGCGTTGAAGTGGAGCTGGACCTGAGCCGGCGCACGCTCGTGATCGCCGGTCACCGCGCCGGAACGGCCCCACCCGGCCTGCCGCTGGTCGCCGAGCCGACTGCGCCCGGCTGGCCCGACGGGTTGGTGGCCGGACCGTGGCTGTTGGGATCGCCGGTGCTTGACGTGCTGCGACCGGAGCAGGTCGTGGTGCTGGGTCGCCCCACCTTGCACAGGTCGGTGCAGCGGCTGCTCGCCGACCCGAGGGTGGCGGTCACCGTACTCAGCGACCGTCTGGAGTGGACGGACGTAGCCGGCAACGCGGTCGCGGCGGGCACCGCCCTGCGGTGTACTGGGTCCCCTGATCCGGGATGGCTGCGAAGCTGGCAGAACGCTGACGCCCTGGCCGCCGCCGCGGTGGGCTCCATAGTGGAGAGTCATCCGGAGGTCACTGGTCTTGGAGTGGCTCGGTTGATGGTGCCCGCGTTGCCGGCCGGTGCATTGCTGCTGTTGGGCTCGTCCAACCCGATCCGGGACGTGTCGTTAGCCGCCCGGCCGCGGCGAGGGCTGACTGTGCTGGCCAACCGGGGCGTTGCCGGCATCGACGGTGCGGTCGCCACCGCGACTGGAGCAGCGCTGATGCACGGCGGACCCGGCTACGCACTGGTCGGTGATCTCACTTTCCTGCACGACGCGAACGGGCTGTTGGCCGGTCCGGAAGAGGCTCGCCCGGATCTGACCGTGGTGGTCGCCAACGACGACGGCGGCGGCATCTTCGGGTTGCTTGAACAGGGTGCCCCGGAGCACGCCAGCGCCTTCGAACGGGTCTTCGGCACCCCACAGGGCACCGATCTGGCAGCGCTGTGTTCGGCATATCACGTCCCGCACACTCAGGTGCAGGCCAGCGAGCTGGCCGCGGCGCTGTCCCCAGCCCCGAGGACGCGAGTGCTGGAGGTGCGCACCGAGCGGGCCGGGCTGCGGGCGTTACATGAGCGAATCCGGGCAGCGGTGGCGGTGGCCGTCGGCCGGGCGGCCGCAAACAGGGCCTAAGGTCGCAGTCCGGGAGGTCGTTCATGCGAATCCGGGTGCTGATCGGGCTAGTGCTGGCGCTACTGGTTGTGGTCGCGGTCATCGTGTACCCCTGGCGCAGCTCGGATTCTCGTCCCGACTCCGAGGCGCCACCACCGCCTGCGGCCGCTTTCCAGCCGGTTCCCGGCGCCGAAGGCATTGGTGATCCCTATTTTCCGCGGGCGGGAAACGGCGGCTACGACGTCACCGGCTACGACATCCAGATCCGGTACGACCCTCCCAGCGACCGGCTCGAAGGGCACACCACGGTCACCGCCCGCGCCACCCAGGATCTCTCCCAGTTCAACTTGGACTTGCGGCTGCCGGCGACCGCTGTCGCAGTGGACGGCCAGCCAGCGGGTTTCCGCCAGGACGGTGGCGAGCTGCAGGTGACCCCAGCGGCGCCGGTGCGTGCCGGTCAGTCGATGTCGGTGTTGGTGGACTACGTCGGAGTGCCCTCGAGCATCCCCGGTGGTGGCCGTGTTGCCCAGCCGTGGGCGCGCACAGCCGACGGTGCGGTGGCAGTGGGAGAGCCCGAAAGCGCTGCGTGGTGGTATCCGTCCAACGATCACCCGTCGGACAAGGCGACTGTCGCGGTGACCGTGACGGTGCCCGCTGGGGTGGAGGCGATCTCCAACGGTG
>JALZDU010000035.1 GCA_030862405.1 Actinomycetota bacterium
GCGCACGCCACATCTCGATCAGCGCATCGACGACCGGGTACAGCTTCTCCTCCGGCGGCTCCCAAGGCTTGAGCAGGTAGTGGTCCACGTCCACCACGTTGATCGCCTGTATCGCGGCGTCGGTGTCAGCGTAAGCGGTGAGCAACGCCCGGCGTGCCAGCGGGAAGATGTCCATGGCCTCTTCGAGGAACTCGATGCCGTTCATCTGTGGCATCCGGTAATCGGCGAGCATCGCCGCGACCGGCTCGCCGCGCAGCTTCAGCTCCCGTAGCGCCTCCAGCGCCTGAGCTGCCGAATCGGCTCGCACTACGCGGTAGCTCTCGCCGTAGCGGCGGCGGAGGTCACGAGCCACTGCGCGCGACACGCCGGGATCATCGTCGACCGTGAGCAGCACCGGTTTGATCATGTCGAAGCCACCTGCACTACACCGCCGTCCTCTCACTTCAGAATCACGCCACAACGAGCCGGGCGGTCATGACAACGCTAGCCGTACTGGTCCCATCAACGGCAGACGCGGGCGCACCGCCCGATAGGGGCGCGCGCGGCGCTGCCGTCGCAATGTCTGGCACTGTGGAGGTCGGGTAGCTCACCCGCCGGTTCGGCACCAGCACGCGCCGTTGGGTCAACAATCGACAAAGTGCGTTATGTAACAAGGGCGGCCAGTCCTGGCGCCACGCTGGGCTACCTCCTCGCGGCGGTGGTGTGCCTCGGGTTCTCCTTCGGCAGCACGCCGACACCCGCGGAGATGTCCGACGACGACGATGCATCAGTCACCGCCAAGATTCCTGACAAGACCGAGATCCCAGAGATCGCCGCCGAACCGACGAGGTGATCTGCCAGAAGCTGCCCTTCTACGCTAGGTGGGCGATCTTTCACTCGAAAGTGGGTTACGCTCTGCTCGTGTCAACGCCGGGCGAGCCGAGCAACGTGCCAGGCGCTGACGACTACCGGTTGTGCCAGCTCAAGTCCGTCACCGACGCGGCACTCGCTCACCTCGACGTCGAGGACCTTTTGGTCGAGCTGCTCGACCGGGTACGGGAGCTCCTTCGGGTCGAAACAGCCACCGTGCTGCTGGTTGATGCCTTCTCCCAGCAGCTTGTCGTTACCGCTGCCAGGGGGATCGAAGCAGCGGTCCGTCAGGGCATCCGCGTCCCGATGGGCAAGGGGTTCGCCGGTCGCGTCGCAGCAGAGAAGCAGCCGGTGATCATTGAGCGGGTCGATCAGACAAACGTGCTCTATTCGATTCTTCCGGAGCATGGGATCTGCTCCCTGCTCGGGGTTCCGCTGCTGAGCAATGGAACGGTCATTGGTGTCCTTCACGTCGGCGCACTCGTCCCCCGCCGATTCACCGACGACGACATCAGACTGCTGCAGATCGTGGCCGACCGGGTCGCTTTCGCCACCCAATCCCGGCGCGTCGAGGTGGAACGGACTGCCGCGGCAGTGCTTCAGCGCAGCTTGTTGCCAGCACGGCTGCCGGTGGTGCCGGGCCTTGAGTTGGCCGCCCGCTACATTCCGGCCACCAATAGCGGGGTCAGCGGCGACTGGTATGACGTATTCACTCTTCCGTCTGGCTGGCTGTGCATCGTGATCGGAGATGTGGTCGGGCGCGGCCTTATTGCCGCCGACGTGATGGGCCGTCTGCGCAGCGCGCTGCGCGCCTACGCGCTGCTCGGCGGTGATCCCGCCGAGGTGCTCGGTCGGCTTGACCAGCAGGTGCAACATTTCGAGCCCGAGGCGATGGCCACGCTGCTTGTGGCGATGTTCGAGCCTTCGTTGGAGCGGCTGCACCTGTCCTCGGCGGGTCATCCTCCGCCGGTGCTTGCGCTGCCCCATGAACCTGCGGCCCTGCTCGACGTGCCCAGCGACCATCCAGTAGGTGTGCCCGGTGGGCTGCGACGCCGGGCGACGGCCATCACGCTGCGGCCGGGCGCACTGCTCTGCTTTTACACCGACGGCTTGGTTGAGAGCCGAGATACCCCGCTCGACGCCGGCCTGCAGCAGCTGTGTGAGGCGGTGGTGGCTGGCCCGGTGGATTCCGTCTGCCGGAAGGTCATTGCCCACCTCATTGGTGATGACCCACCCGGCGATGATGTTGCTGTGCTCGCGGTACGCCGCCAAGACAGCGGGAAGATCGGTCCATTGGACCTCGTCATGCCAGCACTGCCATGGTCGCTGAGGGATATCCGTGTTGCGGTGCGTCGCTGGCTGTCGGCAGTCGGCGCGGCCCCGCGAACGGTAGCCGATATGCTCATCGCGGTCGGGGAAGCCGCCACCAACGCCGTGGAGCACGCCTACGGACCTGGCGGCGGCACCGTGACGGTGCATATGGAGCTCCAGCTGCCCGATGTACTGGTCACTGTCCGTGATATGGGCCGTTGGCGCCCACCCCGCGATGAGGGCCGCGGACGCGGAACGCTGTTGATGCGCAACTGCAGCGACGATCTACGGATTGATCATGGCCCAACTGGAACCAACGTCGTCATCCGTCGCCGCCTCGGTGAGGAAGGATCTCGATGACCGTCGCGAAGGTAAAGACCAACGCCGAAAATGGATCGATGCACATCGCCGTCAGCGGCGAGATAGATCTAGCGAACGCCACAGCCGTCGAAGACGAGCTGCGCGAGGCGGTGTCCCAGCAGCCGACGACCGTATCGGTCGACCTGACCGATCTCACCTACCTGGACAGTGCTGGAATAAGGATCCTGTTCACGATGGCATCCCGGCTCCAGGTCCTGCGGATCGTGCTGGAACTCATCGTGCCGCTCGACTCGCCCACCCGCCGGCTCATCGAACTCTCGGGGTTCGAGTCACTTGCCGCGCTGCGGCCCGGAAGTCACTGACTGAATACCCGCTGATGGCGAGCGCGGAGTGTGGATGTTTGCTGTGCCAAGACGGGTCAACCGTCTGTCTCGTCGTCGATGTAGGCGGTGTACTCGGCCGCGGTGAGCAGCCCTGTTGCCGGGGAGGCGTTCTCCATCTCGATCTCAACCAGCCATCCGTTTCCATAGGGCTCTGTGTTGATGCTCTCCGGAGAGTCGGAGAGCCCCTCGTTGACCTTGGTGATCTGACCGGCGACCGGGGCGTATATCTCGCTCACAGCTTTGACCGACTCCACAGTCCCGAACGGCTCCCCCGCGTCGACGCGGTCGCCGACACTTGGCAGCTCGACGAAAACGACATCCCCGAGCTGCCGTTGGGCGTGCTCGGTGAGACCGACCACGACCACGGCATCACGCTGGCGCGCCCATTCGTGGTCGGTGGTGTACTTGAGATCTTCAGGAATCATGGTCATGAGTGAACAGCTCCCCTTCCCGCCCCTGTAGCGCCACGCGACGATGCACTGCGTTTCTATCGCCGCGATGCGCCATAACCCGGAATCCGTGCGCCGGATTCACCCGTTGGCAAAGGCAGGTTCACGCCCCAGCCCTGCCACCACCGAGTGACGCCGCCCGTGCCCGTCGACGATGCCAGGGCCTCGTCAGGGCAGCGTCAGCTGCGGCCGTCACTCCCCGACACCCTCACCCGTCATCACAGGTCAGAGATCATCTTCTATTGGGTGGCGGGTCAAGGATTCGAACCTTGGAAGGCATCAGCCGACGGATTTACAGTCCGCTCCCATTGGCCGCTCGGGCAACCCGCCTCGTGGCCGGGTGCGCCGGCCGTGAACCCACAATACACAGGGTCACACCGGTCTGACGGGTAAGGTCGGCACCGGCTCAGCGAGAGGAGGCTGCGGTGGCGGATCCGTCGTTCGATGTGGTCAGCAAGGTCGACCGGCAGGAAGTGGACAACGCGCTCAATCAGGCGGCCAAGGAGCTGTCGACCCGGTTCGACTTCCGAGGTACCGGGGCGAAGGTGAACTGGGCCGGTGACGAGGCGATGACGATCGAGGCCGAGACCGAGGAGCGGTGCCGCGCCGCCGTCGACGTGGTGAAGGGCAAGCTGGTCAGGCGAGGTATCTCGCTGAAGTCCTTCGAGGTCGACGAGCCGGCCGTCTCGGGCAAGGTCTACCGGACCACCGGGCGCATCCTGCAGGGCATCAGCCAGGACAAGGCCAAGGAGATCGCCAAGGCAGTGCGTGAGGAGAAGCTCAAGTGCGTTCAGGCTCAGATTCAGGGCGACCAGCTTCGCGTCTCGGGCAAGAAGAAAGACGATCTGCAAGCCGTCATCGCCCTGCTGAAGGACCGCGACTTCGGCGTCGCGTTGCAGTTCACCAACTACAGGTGAAGGGCATCGTCCTCGCCGGGGGCAGTGGTACCCGGCTGCATCCGATCACTCAGGCTGTCTCCAAGCAGCTGCTGCCGGTGTACGACAAGCCGATGGTGTATTACCCGCTTTCGGTACTCATGCTGGCCGGGATCCGCCAGATTCTGATCATCTCCACCCCCCCGGACCTGCCGTTGTTTCGTCGCCTGTTCGGTGACGGCAGCCGGCTAGGGCTGCAACTGAGCTACGCCGAGCAACCAGAGCCCAACGGCCTGGCCGAGGCCTTCGTCATCGGCGCGGATTTCATCGCCGACGACTCGGTCGCGCTGATCCTAGGTGACAACATCTTCTACGGCCACGGCTTCTCCACCACGCTGCAGCAGTGTGTGGCCACGGTGGACGGTTGTGTGCTGTTCGGGTATCAGGTCAAGGACCCGCAGCGCTACGGGGTCGGCGAGGTCGACGCGGCCGGCAAGCTGATCTCGATCGAGGAAAAGCCACTAGCGCCTCGCTCGAACAAGGCGATCACCGGGTTGTACTTCTACGGCAACGACGTCGTGAAAATTGCCCGCTCGCTCACCCCATCCGCGCGCGGTGAGCTGGAGATCACCGACGTGAACCTGCATTACCTTCGGCAGGGCCGGGCGACGATGATCGATCTGGGTCGCGGGTTCGCCTGGCTGGACACCGGTACCCACGAGTCCCTGCTCGAAGCCGGCCAGTTCGTTCAGGTGCTCGAACACCGCCAAGGAGTACGGATCGCCTGCTTGGAGGAGATAGCCCTGCGGATGGGCTTCATCGATGCCGACGCCTGCCACGCGCTGGGTCAGTCGCTGGCGAGGTCCGGCTACGGCCAGTACATCATGGACGTTGCCCGCTCCGCGCGCTGAACCAGCGGTTAGGGCAGCTGGTGTCGAGACATCTCTTCGAGGCGGTGCACCCGGTCCGCGATCGGCGGGTGCGTGGAGAACAACCGCGCAGCTCCATCGCCGGGCCGGAACGGGTTGGCGATCATGAGGTGGGACTGCGCGGCCACCGCAGGCTCTGGACGTAGCGGTGCGGCGCGGGTGCCGTACTCGAGCTTGCGCAGTGCGCTGGCGAGCGCCAAGGGGTCACGAGTCAGCTGCGCGCCGGAGGCGTCGGCCTGATACTCCCGAGACCGGCTGACCGCCATCTGGACGATACCGGCCGCAATCGGGCCGAGCAACGCGATCAGAATCATGGCGATCGGGTTTGGACGATCGTCGCCGCCGCCGCCGAACAGTCCCGCGAACATCGCCAGGTTCGCCAACGCCGAGACCATGCCGGCCAGCGCTCCGGCCACGGAGGAGATCAAGATGTCCCGGTTGTAGACATGCGACAGCTCATGGCCGAGCACGCCACGTAGCTCACGTTCATCCAGTAGTTCGAGGATCCCGACGGTGCAGCACACCGCTGCGTGGCGCGGATTGCGGCCGGTGGCGAAGGCGTTGGGTGCTTGGGTCGGGCTGACGTACAGCCGTGGCATCGGCTGGCGGGCGTCGGTAGCCAGCTCCCGGACTATCCGGTACATCATGGGCTGCTCGGCCTCAGACACCGGCCGCGCGTGCATCGCTCGCAACGCGATCTTGTCCGAGTTGAAGTAGGCGTAGGCATTCATCGCCAGCATGAGCACCACTGCGATGAGTACCCCGCCGCGGCCGAAGAACGATCCGATCAGCACGACCATCGCCGAAAGCCCGCCGAGCAGCAGCGCGGTCTTCAGCCCGTTGACGTGGTTGTGCACGGTGGTCGACCTCCCTGGTGTAGTCGGCTCCAATCTCTGCAACGCGCCCGTTGGCTGCCGGGTTCCGCGTACACGTGCACGCGACACCCCGGGCACGGGAGCCTGACACGCGGGGCTAGGGGCGGAGTTGGAGGGTGCAGCATTGGGGGCCGCCGCCAGCCCTGCGGAGTTCTGAGACGTCCACGAAGACGGGCTCGAAGCCACGAGCGGCCAGCGCGCAACCCAGATCGACCGCTTCGAGCGGTAGCACTACGGAGCAGCCGTCGGACACCCCGTTGAGCCCCAGGCACGCCGCGTCCGCCGCCCTGGCGATCACCGCGTCGGGGAACAGGCGCTCCAGTACCCGCCGTGAGCCGGGTGAGAACGCCGCAGGATAGTAGGCGATCAGCGGCGTGGTCTGCGAATCGTCGAGCACCAGCAGGCAGGTGTCGAGGTGGTAGTAGTAGGGGTCGATCAGCTGAAGCGAGACCACCGGCACCCCGAGTAGCTCCTGCGCTTCGAGGTGCGCCGCGGGTTCGGTGCGAAACCCGGTGCCGGCCAGCAGGAGCCGCCCGGTCCAGAGCAGATCTCCCTGCCCCTCGTTGACCGCACTGGGCATCACCATATCGGGTGCGCCGTGCGTGACGAACCAGCGCCGGTAGTGCTCCGCCTCAGCGGCGCGCTGGGTGTTGCGGAACTGGGCGCCCAGCACAACGCCATTGATCACGGTGCCGGCGTTGGCCGCGAACACCATATCCGGTAGGCCCGGCTGGGGCTCGATCACCTCCACGGTGTGTCCGAGTGCGCGGTACGTGTTGGCCAGCGCGGTCCACTGCATCATCGCCCGTGCGGCATCCACCGGCTGGCTGGGGTCCATCCAAGGGTTGATCGTGTAGCTCACAGTGAAATACCGCGGCGGGCACATCAGGTACCGGCGCCCGGTGCCTACCCGTAGTAACGGTGCCAACTTCAGAGGCAACGACATGATTCGATGGTATGAACCGAATGTACGGGCTTCCATATCGTTCATTGCTCTTATACCAGCAGAATGTTGCGCATGGATGCGCTTAACCGTCAGATCGTGGCGCAGCTGGTGGCCGACGCGCGCTCCAGCTACTCCAAGATCGGCAACATCGTCGGGCTTTCGGCGCCCGCTGTGAAGCGCCGGATCGACAAACTGCTTGACGCCGGCGTGCTGCGCGGCTTCACAGCAGTAGTGGACCCCGGGGCATTGGGCTGGGGCACCGATGCTTTCGTCGAGGTGCACTGCGGGGGCAACGTGTCGCCCACCCGGCTGCGGGCCGGGCTGGAACCGCTACCCGAAGTGGTGGCCGCCTACACCGTGTCCGGGGCGGCGGACGCGATCGTGCACCTACGCGCCGCAGGTATCGGACACCTGGAGACCGCGCTGGAACGGCTCCGCGCCGTGGCGTTCGTCGATCGGACAGTGTCCACCGTGGTTCTGTCCACTCTGCTGGAGCGCCCACCAATACCCTCCTGAGTGGCATTGAGTGCTCGAACCCTGTTACACACTCACGAGTATGGACGTACATGAACAGCGGCGCGGTGGAGTCGCCGTGCTGACAGTGTTCAACCCGGCCCGCCGCAATGCCTTGACCGTCGAGCTGTCCGATCGGCTGGCTCGTGCCGTCACGGCATGCGACAGCGACGAATCGGTGCACGCCATCGTGATCACCGGCGCTGCGCCCGCCTTCTGCGCCGGTGCGGACCTCGACGCCCTCGCCGCCGCCGGGAGGTCCGGCTCGGCCACCGACTTGCACCGCATCTACGCCGGCTTCCTCGCTGTGGCCAGCGCCGCGGTGCCCACTATCGCCGCCGTCAACGGGCCCGCCGTGGGTGCCGGGCTCAACCTGGCGCTGGCCTGTGATCTGCGCCTGGCCGGCCCCGGCGCATCCTTCGACGCCCGCTTCCTGCAACTGGGCATCCATCCCGGTGGGGGCATGACGTGGTTGGTGCAACGCGCCGCCGGACCCCAGACCGCCGCCGCGATGGCGCTGTTTGGTGAACCGCTGGACGCCCAGGAGGCAGTGCGCACCGGGCTGGCCTACCGCCTGGTCGAGGTGGGCGGCAATGATCCCCGCTCCCCCGCCGCCCATGAGGTAGTGGTGGCCGCTGCCGTTGATCTCGCGCGCCGTACTGCCGCAGCTCCCCGCGACCTGGTGGTCGCTACCAAGGCTGCGCTACGCGCCACCGCCGTCATGCCGCTACACGCCGACGCAGTCGCCTACGAAACGGGACCCCAACTCGCCTCACTCCGTTCCGAGCTGACGCGAAGGCGCCATTCGGAGCCGAATGGCGGTTTCGGGTAGGTGAGTCAGCCGGTGCGGGCGGCTAGGTAGTCGGTGACTGAGGCGAGGGCTTCGCGGGCTGGGCCGGGGGGCAGGACCGCGAGTTCGGCGCGCGCAGAGTTGGTGTAGGAGCGCAGGGACTGCACCGCCCTATCGAGGCCGGGCGAGCTACGCAGCAGGTGCAACGCCTCGGCGATCAGGGTTTCATCGGTGAGCGGGCCGGCCAGTAACGCGCGGAGCCGGTCGACCCCGGGTTCGGCCAGCGCATAGAGCATCGGCAGGGTGCGCACACCCTCACGCAGGTCGGTGCCCGGCGTCTTGCCGGACTGGGCGGCCGGCGAGGCGATGTCGATGAGGTCATCGGAGATCTGGAACGCGGTGCCGATCTTCTCGCCGAACCGGCGCAGCGCGTCGATACGCTCCTGGGAAGCGCCGGAGAACATCGCGCCGTAGCGGCCGGCAGTAGCGATGAGCGATCCGGTCTTCTCCGCGACCACTGCCAGGTAGTGCGCCACCGGGTCGGTGCCGGGGAGAGGTCCCGTGGTCTCGCGCATCTGACCGGTCACCAGCTCGGCGAAGGTGCAGGCAATGATCCGCACCGCTTCCGGCCCGAGGTCGGCGACCAACCGGGAGGCGTGTGCGAACAGGAAATCGCCCGTGAGGATCGCGACTGTGTTGTCCCATCGGGCGTTGGCGCTCACTGCCCCGCGCCGGATGGTGGCCTCGTCCATCACGTCGTCGTGGTAGAGCGTGGCGAGATGCACCAGCTCCACCACCGCGGCCGCGCGGACCACGTCCTGCGTTCGCCCCTGGTCAGTTCCGAACTGACCAGCGAGCAGGGTGAACAGCGGACGAAATCGCTTCCCTCCGGCGTCGACCAGGTGCAGTGAGGTCTCGGTGAGAAAGCGGAACTCGCTTTGTACCTCCCGGTGCAGCAGCTCCTCGACCTGCGTCAAGCCCCATTCCAGGGCGGCCCGCAGCGCTGGGTCGGCCAGCTCCACGCCGGCGACCTGCTCGGATGTCGACCCGCTCATCACCAGATCAGGAGGCGAACACGCCGAGCGTGGCCCAGTTCAGGGCGAAGGTGGGCAACACCCCGAGCAGCAGGGTGATCACCACGCCGAGCGTGATCGCGGCGGTGGTGAACGCTCCCGGCACGCTCACCGTCGGGCCGTCAGGGGCGGGTTCGCTGAAGTACATCAGCACCACCACCCGAACGTAGAAGAACGCGGCCACTGCGCTGGCCACCAACGCCACTACCACCAGCGGCGCCATCCCGTCCGCCAGCGCTGCGCTGAACACCGCGAACTTGCCGGTGAAGCCACTGGTCAGCGGGATACCAGCGAGGGCGAAGAGCAGGAAGGCGAAGACCGCGGCGGTCAACGGCGAGCGTTTAGCCAGGCCGGCCCACTGCGACAGGTGGGTGGCCTCACCGTCGGCGTCGCGCACCAGCGTGATCACACCGAACACCGCCAACGTGGTGAAGCCGTAGGCGAGCAGGTAAAACATCGTGCCGGACAGGCCCGCCTCGGTCAGCGCGATCGCCCCCACGAGCAGGAAGCCAGCGTGCGCGACCGACGAGTAGGCGATCATGCGCTTGATGTCGGTCTGGGTCAGGCCCAAGACCGCGCCGATCACCATCGAGACGATCGCGACACCCCACAGCAGGCCGCGCCATTCCCAACGGGTGGCTTCGAAGCCCACCGTCAGCACCCGCAGGATGGCGCCGAAGGCAGCGACCTTGGTGCAGGCCGCCATGAACGCCGTCACCGGCGTCGGCGCGCCCTGGTAGACGTCCGGGGTCCAGGTATGGAATGGCCCGACTGATCCCTTGAACAGCAGCCCGATCACCAGTAGCGCAAGCCCGCCGAACAGCAACGTGTCGGACCGGTCGGTGCCGACGGAAGCCTCGGCGATCACAGACAACGTCACCGAGCCGGCGTAGCCGTACAGCAGCGCCACCCCGTACAGGAAAAACGCTGAGGAGAACGCTCCGAGGAGGAAGTACTTGACCGCCGCCTCCTGGGATAGCAACCGGCGGCGCCGAGCCATCCCGCACATCAGGTACAGCGGCAGACTGAGCACCTCCAGCGCGATGAACATGGTCAGCAGGTCGTTGGCTGCAGTGAAGACCATCATCCCGCCGAGTGAGAACAGGAACAGCGGGAAGACTTCGGTCTGCATCGTGGTTTCCGTCACGGTCCCCATCGAGGTACCCGCGGTGCCCGCTACCTGGGCACGATCATGTGTGGTGCCCGGACGCACCGCAGCATCTGCGGTGAACGCACCCCCGGGTTCGACCGTCCGATCCGCGATGAGCAGTATCGCGGCCAGTCCCAGCGCCAGCAGCGTGCCCCACAGGAACAGGGCGGGGCCGTCGACGACCACCGTCCCGGCCAGCGTCACGACGTTCCCGGTGTCGCCCCGGGAGAACGAGTAGATGTGCACACCCAGGGCTGCACCGGCCGCCCCTAACGCCAGCAGCGACAGCCCGACCTGGGCCGACCACCGCGCCGAGCGGGGCACGAACGCCTCCACCAGCACGGAGATGCACGCCATCCCGAGCACCACCAGCAGCGGAGCGATCGCCCCGTAATCCACGGCAGGCATCGGCACCCGCGGGACCTGACTCAGAAGTCCCTCCAGGAACTCACCGTCGAGCACCTCAGTTGCCTCCCTGCTCGACCACCGGGTCGGTCAGGCCGACCTCGGTGAGCGTGGCCCCGGCTGAAGGGTTGATCACATCCAGTACCGGCTGCGGGTAGAACCCGAGCAGCAGGATGAGCGCCACCAGCGGCGCCAGCACAGCGACTTCGCGGATCGACAGATCAGGAAACCGCTCGCGCTGCCGCTGCGCCGCCGCTTCCGGTGCCATCGCGGTCCCTGGGCCACCGTCAAGCGCCCCCAGCACGGCCGCGCCCCGCACCGGGCCCTGCATGACCCGCTGGTAGACCCACAGCACATACAGCGCGGCCAGGATGATCCCGGCGGTGGCGATGACCGTGTACACCGGCTGGCGGGGGAACGACCCGATGAGCACCAGAAATTCCGACACGAACGAGCTGGTGCCGGGCAACGCCAGCGTTGCCAGCCCGGCGACCAGCATCATCCCGGCAAGCACCGGCGCCAACGCCGCCACACCGCCGTAGTCGGCGATCAGCCGGGATCCGCCGCGAGCAATCAGCATGCCGATCACGATGAACAGCATCCCGGTGACTATGCCGTGGTTGACCATGTACAGCACCGCCCCCGCCAGCCCCTGGGTGGAGAAGGCGAAGACCCCCAGCGCGATGAAGCCGAAGTGCGCCACCGAGGTGTAGGCCACGAACCGTTTCAGATCGGTCTGGCCGACGGCGAGCAGCGCGGCGTAGATGATTCCGGCGACGGCGAGTACCAGCACCAGCGGGGCCACCGCGCGGGACGCATCGGGAAACAGCGGCAGGCAGTAGCGCAGGAAGCCGTAAATGGCGACCTTGTCCATCACGCCGACCAGCAGCACACCGACGCCTATCGGGGCCTCCGCACCGGCGTCGGGCAGCCAGGTGTGCAGCGGCACCAGCGGCGCCTTGATCGCGAAAGCGACGAAGAACCCGAGGAAAAGCCAGATCTGGGTGCTCTGCGGGATGGTCCCAGCGATCCCTACCAGGGTGGCCCAGTCGAAGGTGCCCCGGCCCAGCCGCTGCGAGCTCACCACGAACACGCCGATCACACTGGCCAGCATGACCAGCCCGCCCAGCAGCGAGTACAGGAAGAACTTCACCGCCGCGTACTGCCGTCGCGGCCCGCCGAAGCGCCCGATGAGAAAGTACATCGGCACGAGCATGACCTCGAAGAACAGGTAGAACAGGAACACATCGGTGGCGGCGAAAACACCGATCATCAGCGATTGGGTGGCCAGTAGCAGGGCGTAAAAGCCTGCCGCGGTGCGGCCCTCGGGCAGCTTCTCCGCCCAGGAGGATCCCATCACGATGGGCACTAGCACAGCGAGCAACGCGATCATCACCAACGCGATGCCGTCGACGCCGAGGGCGAAGCGGGCTCCGAAAGCGGGGATCCACTCGGTGGACAGCAGCAGCTGCAGCCGCTGCCCCCCCGGTTGGTAGGCCGACCAGGCCAGTGCCGCTAGCACCAGTTCAGCCAGTGCGAAGACCATCGCAGTGGCCTTGGCCGCGACCGGCGCGGAGCGCATCAGGGCGACCACCACGCTGCCCACCAGGGGCACCAGCAGCAATGCCAGTAACACACTGCCGCCACTCATGCGAAGCTCACCGCCAGCAGCAACGCGATCACCACGACCGAGCCTCCCAGCATGCCCAGCGCGTAGCTGCGCACGTAGCCGGTCTGCAGCCTGCGCAGCCGGCCCGACGTGCCGCCCAGTAGCGCCGCGGTGCCGTTGACCATCCCGTCGACGCCTTTGTTGTCGACGAATACCAGCGCCCGGGTGAGCCAGGTACCGGGCCGTGCGATAAGCGTCTCGTTGATCGTGTTGGCGTAGAGGTCAGCCCGGGCGGCGGCTACCGGCAGCGAGACCCGCTGCGGCCGTTGCACCGGCACCGGCTGCCGGCCGACGACCAGCCAGGCCACCAGCGCTCCTGCCGCGGAGATCACCACGGTGAACAGCGGCACCAGCTCGACCGGGAATGGGGCCGCCGCATATTCGTGCACCAGCTTTCCCACCGAGGGCTCCAGCCAGTGCGCCAACCGATCACCCGACATCAGGAAGTACCCGGCCGCCAGCGAGCCGATCGCCAGCGGCACCATGGGCAGCCACATCACCGGTGGGGCCTCGTGCGGGTGGTAGCTGTGGCCGTCGTCAGTGCGCAGATCGCGCCAGCGCTCCGCGCCGAAGAACGTCATGAGCAGCAGCCGGGTCATGTAGAAGGCGGTGATCCCGGCGGCCAGCATCGCCAGGCCGCCAAAGGTCCAGCCCTGCCAACCGCCTGCGGCGAACGCAGCCTCGATGATCGCGTCCTTGGTGTAGTAGCCGGACAGGAACGGGAACCCGACCAGCGCCAGGTAGCCGGTGGTGAAGATGACGAAGGTGATCGGCAGGTGCCGCGCCAGCCCACCCATCCGACGCATGTCGATCTCGTCATGCATCGCGTGCATGACCGAGCCCGCGCCCAGGAACAGCCCGGCTTTGAAGAAGCCGTGGGTGAGCAGGTGCGCGATGCCCAGCGCGTAGCCGGCGGGGCCCAGGCCGACGGCGAGGATCATGTAACCGATCTGGCTGACCGTGGAATAGGCCAGCACCTTCTTGATGTCATCGTAGGCGCAACCGATGATCGCCCCGATCATCAGGGTGATCACCCCGATCAGCGCGACGGCCAGCCGGCCGGTAGCGCTGAGGTCATACAGCGGGTTGCACCGGGCGATCAGGTACACCCCGGCGGTCACCATCGTCGCGGCGTGGATCAGCGCCGAGACCGGGGTCGGGCCCTCCATCGCGTCGGGCAGCCAGGCCTGCAGCGGAAACTGGCCGGACTTGCCGCAGGCCCCGAGCAGCAGCAGCAGGGTGATCGCCAGCAGGGTGGGGCCGCTGATCTCCCCAACCCGAGCGAACACCTCGGAGAACTGCACGGTGCCCAGCGACGTCCAGATCAGGAAGACCGCCAGCGCGAGGCCGACGTCACCGACCCGGTTCATCAGGAAGGCTTTCTTCGCCGCCGTCGCAGCGCTCGGGCGGTTCTGATACCAGCCGATGAGCAGGTAGGAAGCCAGACCCACGCCTTCCCAGCCGAGGTACAGCGTGACGAAGTTGTCCGCAAGCACCAGGACGAGCATCGCCACGATGAACAAGTTGAAGTACCCGAAGAACCGGCGCCGGCCAGGATCGTGGCTCATGTAGCCGATCGAGTAAATGTGGATCAACCCGCCGACGCCGGTGATGAGCAGCATGAAGGTCAGTGACAGCGGGTCCAGCCGCAAGCCGAAGTCGACCTGTAGGGAATTGACCCCAAACCAGGTGCCCAGCCCCAATTCCCGGGTCCGTTCCTCGGCGCCCAACGAGAGCCACTCGAAGAACAGCACGACGCCGTAAACGAAAGAGGCGAGCACCGTCGCGCAGCCCAGCAGGTGCCCCCAGGCATTGGTGCGGCGGCCACCGACCAGCAGCACCAGCGCACCGAAGGCCGGCAGCGCGACGAGCAGCCACGCGTACTGCGCCACGTCGCCCGCGGGCAACACCTCGGTCACCGCGCCCCCTTCAGCAAGTCTTTCGTGTCAACGATTGGGCCGCACGCAGGTCTCTCGTCACAATGCTTCGGCCCCGGTCAAGCAGGCCTCAGTACTTGAGCAGGTTCGCGTCGTCGACCGAGGCCGATCGACGGGTCTTGAAGATCGCCATGATGATGGCCAGACCGACAACCACCTCGGCGGCAGCCACGACCATCACGAAGAACGCCATGATCTGCCCATCCAGGGTGCCGTTGATCCGGGAGAAAGTGATCAAGCTCAGGTTCACCGCATTGAGCATCAGCTCGATGCACATGAACACCACGACGGCGTTGCGGCGCACCAGCACGCCG
>JALZDU010000037.1 GCA_030862405.1 Actinomycetota bacterium
GCAACGCGCCGAGCAGACGCGACACCGCCACCCCCGCCGTCTCGGTCTGCTCTACCAGGTCCAGCGCTCGGGCCAGCTCGGCCAATCGGTCCGGGATCAACGCCGGTTGTTCGGAGGGCACCCACCACAGCAGGTCGTAGTCACCGCGGTGGCGGTGGGCGTACTCGATGGCCAACGCAGTTTTGCCGATCCCACCCATGCCATGCATTGCCTGCACGACTGTTGAGCGGCCTGCGCACAGGGCGCTCCGCAGGTTGATCAGAAGCTGCTCACGGCCGGTGAAGGTGCGGCTTCGGGCCGGGATGTTCCACACCCGCCCGCCCGGCATCAGCTTAGGGCTGACTCGCGGAAGTTCCACCAGCGCCTGGAAAAGTACCTCGCTGAGCTGCTCTGGGGTGCTTACCGTCGCCGTGGTCAGCCCACTGTCGGCCAGCTGGGTCCGGAATGCTTCTTGCCGGTCACCGTAATTTAGGTCGAGAAACAGGTCTTTGGGTCCCTCTGCTTGATCGCTGAGCAGGAACACCAGCCTTGGCTTGCCACCTTCGCTGGCGGCCTGAAACTCTAGTTCGGTGTAGGACAGCTCCGGCTGGTCTCGCACTGGTGAGCCATAACGAAACCCGATGATCGCCACGTACACATCAGCCTTGGTCACCGCCTGTCGGCATACCTGTGCTGGCGCTGCGTCTCGGGCCCCGAAATACGCCATGTCCACGATGGTGTCCCCGGCGCGGGTCACCGCCTGCTCCGCGGCGACCACAAACGAGCGACCCACGGGCAGCCGCCGTAGCTCCGACGTGTGACTCACAAACACCCGCCGCGGCGATTGGTGCATAACTGACAGCATCGCACCCACTGCTATACCCCTACTAACCCAAGTTTGTTGTGACGATCAGGAAAGATCGACAAGGAACACCCTCCCCGGGTGGCATCCGGCAAGATGGCGGTGTGGAGCTTGAGTCTTTTTTGGCCAGCGTTCGGGAGCTGGTGGCTATACCGTCGGTGGCCGATCGCCCCGAGGACCTGCATCGGGCGCTGGAGTTCGTGCTTGACGTCGTTGGTCCGGGCTTCACGGTGGAGCGGTTCGAGTCCCGAGGCAAGCCCAGCGCGCTGGTGTACCTGGGCGCGAACCGGCCACGTTTCCGGGTCATCTTTAACGCTCATCTGGATGTCGTACCGGCCCCGCCGGCGCAGTTCCAGCCGCGTCTAGAAGGTACTCGCCTCTACGGTCGCGGCACCCACGATATGAAAGTCTCAGCGTTAGTCCAGGCCATGGTCTTCCGTGACCTAGCCGCCACCGTGGCATACCCGATCGCCCTGCAGTTAGTGACGGATGAGGAAGTCGGCGGGCGGGATGGCACACTGTACCAACTTGAGCACGGCGTCGATGGCGAGTTCGTCATCATCGGTGAGCAAAGCTGCCTGAATATCGCGACCGAATCCCGGGGGTTACTCACCGCCTACCTCGTCGCTGAGGGCAGCAGCGGGCACAGCGCCTACCAATGGTTAGGCGACAACGCCATCCTCAAGCTCATGGGCAGTCTGGACAAGCTGCTGACCGCCTATCCCGTCGCCACCGAGGAGGTCTGGCGCACCACGGTCAACCTCGCCCGCATCGAGACGACCAACAGCGCCTTCAACCAAATCCCGGCTGACGCCCAGGCATGGCTGGACATCCGGTTCCCAACTGAGGACACCGACCTCAACGGGCGCACATCCGAGGAGATCACCGAACACCTCGCGAGCTTCTGCCTGCCCGGCGTGACGGTCGTTGTAACCAGCGTCGATCCGGCCTGCCGGGCGGATCCCCAGCGACACGAAATACGACTGCTGCAGCAGGCAGCCCAACATCAAGGATATCGATCCGACATCATGCGCAAACATGGTGCCGCAGACTCACGCTTCTTCCGCCAACGAGATATTGCCACCGTGATATTCGGTATCGGCGGAGATGGCCAACACGGTCCACACGAATACGTTGACACCACCACGATCATCCCCTACTGCAGCGCGCTCACCACATTTCTCACAGACCTAAACACATCCAACCTGTCACCGGAACGCCAAAATCAAGAGCCGCCGACAAGGCCAAGACAGCGACCACTCGGCTTAGCCCCGGCGGAAGAGGAGACGACGGAAAGAGGGCCCAGTCCCTGCCCGCCCCCCAGTGACGACAACACAGACGACAACCCGGCACCACCAGCACAGCGCGGAGCCGGGTCGCAGCGCACATCGGGGACAAGAGAACCGGGTTGCATGCTTCTGGCGGTCAAG
>JALZDU010000043.1 GCA_030862405.1 Actinomycetota bacterium
CACCGTCTACGTGGCGGCGACCGGTGTCCGCGAGTTGCACGCCGAGTTGCAGGCGAAGGACTACCCGTATCTCAACCCCGGCATCGGAGAGAGCCCGGGCGATGACGACGGCGGAGCCTGCCTCACCCTGCTCGACCCCTTCGGCAACTGCCTGCGCATCGACGAGCGAGTCACTTCCCGAGTGGTCTAGTAGTTCAGTTAATGGTTGTCGCGGGCGCGAGCCGGGGTGAATGTGCGCCTGCTCCTGGCTGACCCCGAGTCTCCCCGATTTCGAGAACCTGCTCTTCCTGGGCGAAGGAGCCGAGGACACCGGTAAGCCCACCAACATCAACGAGACCGCCCGCGTCGAGTGGATCGCCGTGAGCTCGATCCGAGACCGCATCGCGCGAGGCGAAATCATCGGTGCCGGCACGCAGATCGGGCTGCTGCACATCCTCGCATCCGGGCCCACGGCCTCGGTGCGGTTTCTGCGTGCTCAACCGTGACTGCACGCTGTGCCGTGAAGGTCGGCCTCCCGTCGATACTTCATCCGCGAGCCCAATCAGAAGACCACGGGCCTGTCCGCTCCACTCGGCGGCCGCGGCGAGCCGCTCGAACAGACTGCGAAGTGGCGGATGTCCACAGAGGGCGCAGCACCTGTTCGGCGATAACGAACTCGAACCGTCGGCCGGGCTCGTCCCGGAAGGCTCAGTCACGCTCCGCGCTCGCAAGGAAGGCGTTCAGCGGTACTGCGATCTTCTCGACCGCGCGACGTCGAGCGTCGAGGGCTGTCACGGCGTCCGAGTCGGTGACCACTTCCCGGCGATCTAGCCGCCCGTCCGGGTGGTAGTGCATCAACACCGCGTGCGCGCTCGGTGTGCCCGCGTCGAACAGCCAGAAGTCAACGTCCATCTTCCCGGCGGCGTCTCGGGCAACGAGGCCGATCTGCTCGCCGACGGCCTGCGACTCGCGGTAGGACTCCAGCTGGCAGCGCTGGTACTCGGTCAGCGGCTGGTCGACGATCCTGACTCTAGACCAGGTCTTGCCAGCGGCTGTGGAAGCGGCGATGCGGGCGAGCCACGGGCTGGTGCGCACGCTGCGCTCCGGTCGAGGCAAGCCCTCCCGGAAGGCACGTAGCCGTGCATCCTCGGCACCGCCCACCGCGTATGCGGGGAGCGTCTCCAGGCGGAAGACCGTTGAGGTGAACGAGTCGAACAGGGTGTCGAACTCGGCCGACGTCACCGGCCCAGCTGCGAGATCAGGTGCGCCCAAGTCGGTCCCGGGATCCGCACGTCGACCGTATACGGGCCAACAGCCCGCGAGAAGAGGCAGATGGTCAGACCCTGTCTCAGGCAACACCTCAGCCTGTACCGGTAGTTCCTGTGGTGCCACACAGTAGTCTATCGGCTCTATCGGTTCTTTGGAGGGATAGGTTGGCTCTGCGGGTGTTGGATAGGAACGCAAGAACGGATGTGCGGCAAGCCAGACGGAGGCTGGCATATTGAAGTCGCCGAGGAGCAGCCAGGGGCCACTTAGCTCTCGAACAATCACAGCAAGTTGTTGCGTGGCCTCCGTTCTGGTGTCGGTCTCACTGCGTGGCAGATGTGTGCTGCCGATCCATATATGGCCAGTGGCCGTCTTGAGTTTGGCGAACTCGACTGACCGTGGCTCGGACGGCTCACTTCCGTCGAAGAGCCTTGGCGGCCACGTGAGCTGTCGTTGCTGGACGGCAAGGATCGGCAGCTTGCTCAGGAGAGCGTTACCGAAACCCCCGGCCGGTGCGTCCTTGCCGAACTCGAAGGTAGGAACAAAGATCGGGACGTAGCCGCAATGGTTCGCTACCTCATCCAGCTCCGGTGGATGCTCCCACGACTCATCCACCTCAACGAGCGACACCACGTGCGGATCAGTGGCTTGCACCAGGCTGACCACGGATTCCAGATTCGATGCGCCAGCGTCGTCACGCCAGGAGTGAATGTTCCAGTGCAGCAGCCGTAGCTCGTTGTCCGGGTCCCGGTGAGGAAAGGGCATGAAGTGAGCTCCTAAGCAATTAGGTTGCAACGTCCGGCAAGCGCACGCAGCTCAGATGTCCGGCTTTCCCGTGTGAGAAGCTGGAGCACCAGTTCATGGGTCAGCCGGTGGTGGCGCAGCTCGTCAGGCGCGATCGTCTCGGCCTGGATCAGTGCGTCGATAGCGGCTGCGTCGTCCTTCACGTGTGCGTAGCTCCGTGCCACGTCGATGAGGAACCGTGCTCGTCGTTCGGTGAGTGGCTTCGGCATCCTATCGAGCTGCACCAAGGGGACATGACGGAGGGCGCCACGCGCATCGCCCAGCTCGATGGCAATAGCCACCTGATGGATAGCCACGTTGGTGGGGCCGAAGGCAGTCGCGAGGTCGGCACGGTCCTGACCTAGCTCAGCCGCGCACCCCTCGGCGGCCTTCAAAGCGGCGTGTGCTTCCCGGCTATCCCCTCGCCGGGCCGATGCTGCTGCGGCGCTGAGCAGGGCCGCACCCCGGAGGGAGACGGCAGTTTGCCTGCTATCTGGCGGTGTGTTTTCTAGCTGGATCGCGGCCAGCAAAGCGGTTCGCGTGGCCTCTTCGAAGTTCCCGACGCGCATGTGCACTTCGGCAAGGCAGCGCGTGGCCGCAGCGGCCCGCAGCATGTCGCCCGCTTGTTCGGCGGCCTGGACCGCTCGTTGGGCTGCGATCCAGGCCCCGATGGCGCTGTCTGCCTTGATCAGTGTCCAGCCGGCGACGGAATACACATCTGACAGGCATTGACCGATGGCATGCCCGTCTCCTGCGTGCTGAATGCTGGCTGCCTCCACGCATCCAATCAAGGTGGGGAGCCACCGTTCGAGTGCGAAGTAGTCCGAGGATAGTGACGCTCGCATGACCCAGTCGATCACTGTGCGTGACCCGTGGTGGCCCTGCGTGCCATCGTCCAAGGTGGTGATCGCCCGGCGCGCGGCATCCATGGGATTGAGCACTGCGTCATGAATGGCGGTAGCCCATGATTTCTCGGCCGGAGCCGGCAACGTCAGCGGTGTGGCAGGGCGATGGGATGGGTAGGTAACATCTCTTATACGAAACACAGACGCGGCTGCGGTAGCAGCACCGAAACCAAGGACCAATCGACGGCTCGATGGACTCATGACATCCCAGTTGGGTCCTTCGGTGTTCCCGCCAAGCACGACGAGAACTGGGCGACCATGGATAACGACCGGAAAGTAAACCCCGGCAAGTGCAGTGAGATTCAATTTTGCGTTACCGTTCTCGTCACTGGGCTGTAGTGGCACCGAGCTTAGTGACGAATCTTGTTTCTCAGGATAGTCAGCTTCGTTGCCGAGCAGTTCCTCAAGATGTTCGGCCGATACGCTCAGGCAGCGGGCGAGCTTCGGTCGCAACCACGGCTGCGGACTGGACTCGCCACTTTCCCATCGTCGGACAGTCGTCGGATCGATGCCGAGCTGTTCCGCCAGGCGTTCCTGGGTGAAGCCAACCGTCTTCCGTCGCTCCCTCAGGCGATGCCGCCTGGTTGCCATCCCTTCCCTCCTTGATCACAGTGATGCCAGTTTCCAGGTCGGCTACCTCAACGCCCGGTTTTCGCCCGGTTACAGCCGGGAAGGCGCTCTGTATTCGGCACGCTACGCCCAGTTGGATTCAGGGTACGACCGAGACCATCTTGGCGGCAACGGCGGAGGTGCCCATGACACGGCGTAAGCTCGTGGTGAGAGGACGCCAGGATGCCCGCGCGGTCTTCTACGTGGAGGCCTATCGCGAGAAGGTGTGGATCACTGCTTACGCCTGCCTTTCAACGCCGAGACGATCCTCGAACCGGTGCAGGCTGACAGCTTCATCGAGCTGATCGCCCAGGCAACCACGGAAGCGCGTCGCTACAATGACCCAACGTCATGAGCGGGCGGATTCAGCGTGGGGCGCGCTCGCGCCACTCGTTGGTGATCGGCAGCCGGCGGTCCCGGCCGAAGCCCTTCGGGGTGATCTTGGTGCCCGGCGGGTACTGGCGGCGCTTGTACTCCGCGGCGTCCACCATCGCGAGCACCGAGGCCACCAGCTCCGGATCGAAACCGCTGGCTATCAGCTCCGCTGAGCCC
>JALZDU010000049.1 GCA_030862405.1 Actinomycetota bacterium
GACTGCGACTCTTGCCGCGGGTCGATGCGGATGCCTGAGCGTCTCCTCTCGATGTTCGTCATACGCTGCACTCAGTCAGGAGGGAGTTCCAGATGACGCTTCGCTCGTCTCGGCGCCGCGCCATGCAGGCGGCACTCGCCACCGCGGCAACGGTCACGCTGCCGCGGTCTCGGGCGGCAGCCCAGCAGGCAACGCCCACCGCGGGCGGTGAGGCCACGATCACGGCCGCCCAGGTCCAATCTGCCCTGGATCGCCTCGACAGCCTGATCGAAGATGGCATGGCCCAGACCGGTCTCCCTGGGGCAGCCGTGGCGGTGGTCTTCAACGACGAGGTGGTCTACGAGCGGGGCTTCGGCGTGCGTGAGGTGGGCAAGCCCGAGCCGATCACGCCGGAGACCGTCTTCCCGATCGCCTCGCTCTCGAAGCCGCTCTCCTCCACGCTGGTCGCCGCCGTCGTTGGTGATGGCACGACGACCTGGGATGCCACAGTTGGCAGCCTCGTGCCCGATTTCGCGCTGGCTGACCCGTATGTCAGCGACCAGGTCACCATCCGTGACATGCTCTCCCATCGCTCCGGCTTGCCGGCCTACGGCGGCGACCCCCTGATCTCCAACTTTGGCTACGATCGCGATGAGTGCCTGCGACGCCTGCGGCACTACGCCCTGGCAACTCCCTTCCGCACCGCCTGGGCCTACTCCAACCTGGGGTTCAGCGCCGGGGCCTACGCGGCGGCACAGGCGGCAGGACAGACTTGGGAGGATCTGGCCGAGGAGCGGTTGTTCGCGCCGTTGGGCATGACCAGCACGAGTTATCGCTTCGCCGATTTCGAGCGGTGGGAGAACCGGGCCGCGCCGCACTACCGCTCGCGCGACGGCGTCTGGGAACTCGGCGATCTCACGGATGATGATGCCGCGGCGCCCGCGGGTGGGGTCAGTTCCAACCTGCGGGATCTCACCCAGTGGCTGCGGCTGCATCTGGCCAGCGGCATGTTTGACGGGCAGCAGGTAGTGGCGATTGACCCACTGCGTGAGACCTACCGGCCGCAGATCGTGCAGTTCTCCCCTCCGGACCCAACGACCGGTCCCTCGGCGTTCTACGGACTGGGGTGGAACGTCTCCTACGATGACCAGGGCCGACTGGACGTCACCCATCCCGGCGATTTCAACAGCTATAGCACGCAGGCTACGCTGCTCCCCGGGGCGGGCCTGGGCATCCTGATCCTGTGCAACGGCGGGGCCAGCGCCGTGCGCGGAGCGATCCCGAAAGCGTTCCTGGAGATGGTCACGAAGGGCGAGCCGAGCCAGGACTGGGTCAGCGCGATCGAGACGTCATTTGCCGCGGCGCTGGCCAGCATCGTGGAGACCTCCAGCCCCTTCCCCCAGGGCGAGCCGCCGGCCGACGCCGCGCCGGCCTTGCCGCTCGACGTCTACACCGGCGCCTACAGCGACACCATGCACGGCGAGGTGACGGTGCGGGAAGAGAACGGCGCGCTGGTGCTGCAGTTCGGGCCAACCGGCGTACAACATCGGTTGGACCCCTGGGACCGCGACGCGTTCAGCTATCTGCTCACCGGGAGCGAAGGGGCCCAGCTCGCTCAGTACGGCGTGCTGTTCATCGTCGGTCCAGAGGGCCAGGCGGTAGCAGCAGAGATCAACCTCGGCGGCGTCGGTCCCGACGGCGTGGCCACGTTCACCCGGGTGACCGGGGTCTGATGGGCACGCTCAGCACGCATCCACGAATGACACGCCGGAACGCCAACGATCCAATGGTCCGTGACGCGTGAACCGACAGCGTCCGCGTTCCGTTCATACGAGGAGAACATGCGTGCATCGGATCCTACAGGTGACCTTCGTCATCGCCCTAGTCCTGCTGCTCATAGTCCCCACCGCGGTCGAGGCCACCGCGGTGGCGCCCTCGCCAGTGACGGCCGTCGCCGCATCCGAGATCGCCTGGCAGCCCTGTGGGACCGCCCCACTGCCCACCCAGGAGTGCGCCGAGCTCGCAGTGCCCCTGGATTACGACGAGCCAGATGGGGCGTCGATCACCCTGGCCATGGCGCAGGTTCCCGCGACTGACCAGGCGAATCGGATCGGGTCGCTCTTCCTCAATCCGGGCGGACCTGGCGGCTCCGGAGTCATGGCCCTGCCGCAGCAGTACGCCGCGCTGTCCGAGGTGCTCCAGGAGCGGTTCGACATCGTCGGGTTCGATCCGCGCGGCATCGGCGAGAGCGCGCCCGTGCGCTGCTTCGACAGCATCGCCGAGCAGATGACATTCCTGTACTTTGGCGAGATGCCGCAGGTGCCCGTTGGTCCCGAGGAAGAAGGGGCGTGGGAACGCGCCGCCGAGGAGCTTGCCCAACGGTGCGACGAGCGCAACGCCGAGACCCTTGCCCATCTCTCGACGGCGAACGTGGCGCGCGACATGGACCGGCTGCGCCAAGCAGTCGGTGACGAGAAGCTGAACTACCTCGGCACGTCGTACGGCACCTATCTTGGGGCCACCTATGCCAATCTCTTCCCCGACCGCATCCGGGCGATGGTGCTCGACGGGGTGATCAACCCGCCCTCCTACACCAGCTTCGACCACGGCGACGGCGACATCGTCGGTTCCGACACCACATCGTTCCTGCGCATCCTCAGCAATCAGGGTTCGGCTGATGCCTTACTGGAATTCTTCGACCATTGCGCCGTGGCCGGTCCGGATCGTTGCGCCTTCGCTGCCGCAAGCCCCGCCGAGACACGCGAGAAGTTCGACGCCCTCATGGATCGCCTGCGCGCGGAGCCGATGGTCGTGCAAGGTCTGGCCGGTACGCTGTCGGTCACCTACTCCCTCGTCGACGTCACGGTGTGGGTCGCGCTCTATTCGGCGCCGACGTGGTCGGGTTTGGCTCAGGGACTCCAGGCC
>JALZDU010000064.1 GCA_030862405.1 Actinomycetota bacterium
GGCGACAGGAATCGAACCCGCATGGCCAGCTTGGAAGACTGTGCTCCACGCGTGGTTAGAGACCTCAACCTGCGGCAGCCAGGGTCACAGGGCACCGCTATAGACCGTGGTTTACCGCGGTTAATAGTCGTCAGTGTCCCTGGCGGGACGCCCGTGCTGGGCTGAAAATCGGGCCTGTGGCTGCCTGTGACGTCGTGCGTGCTTGGCGCTTATGGTGAGGCCGACTAATAGTCTGACGCTGGGGGCTGTTGTGAGGGGCGCTGCATTGTTGCTTCGAGCACGCGAGTCCGCCTCTGGTTATCCCCGTTGGCTCCCCGGGCAGCTACGCCTGGTTGGTCTGTGGCGAGCGTGGTTGGGGTGAGGACATGGAACAGACCGATGAACCGGTTGAGCTGGTCGAGCGGGTAGCCGCCCTGGACCTGGGCAAGGCCGATCTCGTGGCCTGTGTGCGGGTGCCGCATGAGGACCGGCCGGGCCGGCGGCGCCAAGAAATCCGCAAGTACACGACGCTGTCACGGTCGCTGCTGGAGCTGGCGGATTGGCTGCGGTGCGAGCGGGTGGAACGAGTCGCGATGGAGGCCACCAGCGACTACTGGAAGCCGGTGTTTTACTTGCTGGAGGCCGAGGGATTTAGCTGCTGGCTGCTCAACGCCAAGCATGTGAAGAACGTGCCGGGTCGGCCTAAGACCGACAAGCTGGACGTGGTGTGGCTGGCCAAGGTGGTCGAACGGGGCATGTGCTCGCCCAGCCTGGTGCATCCCAAGCCAATCCGGCAGCTGCGGGATTTGACCCGTTACCGGCGGTCGTTGATCCGGGAGCGGACCCGGGAGAGGCAGCGGTGCGAGAAGCTGTTGGAAGACGCCCAGGTCAAGCTGTCGTCTGTGATCAGCGACATCTTCGGTGTGTCCGGGCGACAGATGCTCGGCGCATTGATCGCCGGCCAACGTGATCCCAAGGTCTTGGCTGCGATGGCCCGCGGCACCATGCGCTCCAAGATCGCTGTGTTGGAAGAGGCGTTGACCGGTCACTTCGAGGACCACCACGGCTTCCTCGCCCAGGTGATGCTTCAGCGCATCGATGCGCTGACCGCCCAGATCGAGGCCGTTGGTGCCCGCATCGAGGCTGTGAGTGCCCCTTTCTCCCACCACGTGGAGCGGTTTGATGAGATCACCGGAGTCGGTTTGACTGCCGCCCAGGAGTTGATCGCCGAGATCGGTGTGGACGTGACTCGGTTTCCCACGGCCTCCCACCTGGTGTCGTGGGCCAAGTTCGCCCCAATCGACCACAACTCTGCGGGCAACAAACGCGGTGGCTCCACCGGAATGGGTAATCCCTGGCTGGCCGGCACTCTCGGGGAGATCGTCGCCGCGGTTTCCCGGACCGACACGTTCCTTGGCGAACGCTACCGGCGCCTGGCTCGACGGCGAGGCAAGAACCGCGCGATCGTTGCTGTGGGCAACTCGGTGCTGACCATCGTCTGGCACCTGCTGGCTGATCCCGAGGCTCACTACCAGGATCTCGGCTCCGACTTCTACCAATCAAAGATCAACGCCAGGCGTCGGCAACGCGACTTGATCCGCCAGCTCGAACACCTCACCGGTCACAAGGTCACCCTCGCACCCCGGCCAGAACAACCCGCCTACCCTGCCGCCTGACTGATCACCTGACATCGCTGAACCCGGCTCCGCTGCCCTGCGCCGGGTGTCAAAACCCGCCCACTCACTGACCGATTTTCGAGTCAGCACACCAACAGCACGCCGCACATCGTTGATCGTCTGCTTGGAGCTTCGCCTCAGCGTGCAGCGAGTGACACCGGCAGCCGGCGAGTGCCCCAGCGACCGGCGGGCCCGTCGAACCGGCCAGGAATGGTGCTGCGGCAGCGTGTGCACCGTCCGTCGTCGGTGAGCTCGTAGCGGTGGATGGCGTACCAGTCCCGGACGATGACAGCTGCGCCGCAGCTGGGGCAGGTAGTGCGCCCGCCGTCTGGGTCGTGGACGTTGCCGGTGT
>JALZDU010000125.1 GCA_030862405.1 Actinomycetota bacterium
CCCGAGGACACCGTGGTGATCGACTGCGGCGCCGACCACCGGCTCGCCGACCCAGCGGCCTGGCAGCGTTGGTACGGCAGCGAACATGCCGGTACCTGGCCATATGGGCTGCCTGAGCTACCAGGAACGCGAGACAAGCTGCGTGGTGCCCGCCGCATCGCGGTGCCCGGCTGCTACCCGACGGTGGTTAGCCTGACGCTTGCACCAGCGCTCGCAGCCGGGCTTATCGCTCCGGATGTCGTCGTGACGGCGATGTCAGGCGCCTCGGGGGCCGGACGTTCCCTGAAGCCCCACCTGCTGGCCTCGGAGGTGATGGGGTCGGCCAGCGTCTACGGGATGGCCGGCGCGCACCGGCACACCCCGGAGATCATCCAGAACCTCACCTCCGTTGCCGGCCGGGCGGTCACCGTGTCGTTCACACCGGTGCTAGCGCCGATGCCGAGAGGGATTCTGGCCAGTTGCATCGCAACGGTGCTCCCAGGCACCGACCACGAGACGGCCCGCAGCGCATACCACGCCGCATATACTGCGGAGCCATTCGTGCACCTGCTTGCGCCGGGCCGTTGGCCGGCCACCGCTGCCGTGCAGGGTTCCAACTCCATCCAGTTGCAGGTCGCGGTGGACACCGACGCCGGCCGGCTGGTTGCAGTGGGCGCGGTGGACAACCTCACCAAAGGCACTGCGGGAGCGGCTGTCCAGTGCTTCAACCTGGCGTTGGGACTTCCCGAGACCACGGGCCTGCCGGCCTGGGGAATCGCGCCCTGATAGGTCAGGCACCGGCCGGAGGACATCGCGATGAGCGTCACTGCAGCCAAGGGGTTCAGGGCGGCCGGCGTAGCCGCTGGTATCAAGATCAGCGGTGGTCTGGACCTGGCTCTGGTGGTCAATGACGGACCGTCGAGGGCGGCCGCGGGGATGTTTACCCGCAATCAGGTCAAGGCGGCGCCGGTGCTGTGGTCGGCGCAGGTCCTCACCGGGCGACGGCTGCGCGCAGTCGCGCTGAACTCCGGCGGCGCCAACGCGTGCACCGGTCCAAGGGGGTTCCAGGACACCCATGTCACTGCCGAGCGGGTCGCTACGGTGCTCGACTGTGGAGCGGTCGAGGTCGCGGTCTGCTCGACCGGGCTGATCGGCGAGCGGTTACCGATAGACGCCGTGCTCTCCGGAGTCGACAGCGCGGCCGCAGCACTGGTCGCGACGCCAGAGGCCGGCCTGGCGGCCGCCACTGCAGTGCTCACCACCGACACAGTGCCCAAGCAGGCCGCCATCGCGGGCACGGGCTGGACGGTAGGTGGGTTCGCCAAGGGAGCCGGCATGGTCGCGCCCGGCTTGGCCACCATGCTGTGCGTACTCACCACCGACGCAGCCGTTGATGACGTCACCTTGGACGCCGTGCTGCGCGGCGCCACGGCCGAGACCTTCGAGCGCCTGGACATCGATGGCACCTGCTCGACCAACGACACCGTGCTCTTGCTCGCGTCGGGCGCATCGGGCGTGATGCCAGACCGCGCGGAGTTCGCCACCGCGGTGCAGCGGGTGTGCCATCAGCTGGTCAAGAGCTTGCAGGCCGATGCCGAGGGCGTCACCAAGGAGATTGCGATCACCGTCTGCGGCGCGGCCAGCGACGCCGACGCGATCCTCGCGGCCCGCGCGGTCGCCCGGGACAGCCTGGTCAAGACAGCCTTCTTCGGTTCCGACGCCAACTGGGGACGGATCGCCGCCGCGGTGGGCGCCTCCGCAGCCACCGTCACCGCCGGCACGCTCGACATCCGGATCAACGGACTCCTGCTCTGCCAAGGTGGCACGGTGGCGGCCGACCGCACGAAGGCGGATCTGTCCGGCCGGGACATCACCGTCGAGATCGATCTGCACCTCGGCGAGGGCCAAGCCACCGTGCTCACCACGGACCTTTCCCACGGGTACGTCGACGAAAACAGCGCGTACTCGTCATGACGGCAGTGGGCATCGATGCAGCGGCGCAGAAGGCCGCGGTGCTCGCCGAGGCGTTGCCCTGGCTGCAGCGCTTCCACGGGACCACCTTCGTGATCAAGTACGGCGGCAGTGCGATGCTGGAGGATGAGCTCAAGCGCGCGTTCGCCGAGGACTTGGTGTTCCTGCGGCTCGCTGGCCTATGCCCAGTGGTGGTGCACGGCGGAGGGCCCCAGATCAGCGCCATGTTGGACCGACTCGGCATCGCGGGCGAATTTCGCGGCGGCCTGCGGGTCACCACCGAAGAGACGATCGACGTGGTTCGCATGGTGCTGTTTGGCCAGGTGGGCCGCGAGCTGGTCGGAATGATCAATGCACACGGTCCGTTCGCAGTCGGCATCTCCGGCGAAGACGCGCACCTGTTCACCGCCGCTCGGCGTACCGCGACCGTGAACGGCGAGCAGATCGACGTGGGGCTGGTCGGCGATGTGGTGGCGGTGAACCCCGCCGCGGTGCTCGACATCGTCAATGCCGGGCGCATCCCGGTGGTATCCGGATTGGCCCCAGACCCCGACGGCGTGGTGCACAACATCAACGCTGACACCGCTGCGGCGGCGCTGGCCGTAGCGCTGGGCGCCGAGAAGCTCGTCATGCTCACCGACGTCGAGGGGCTCTTCACCGACTGGCCGGACCGGTCCAGCCTGCTGTCCCAGGTGACCGTCGATCGCCTGGAAACGCTGCTGCCGAGACTCTCCGCGGGGATGGCGCCGAAGATGGAGGCCTGCCTGCGCGCGGTACGGGGGGGAGTGCCACGGGCCCATGTCATCGATGGCCGGGTGGCGCATTCGGTTCTTCTAGAGGTGTTCACGACCGAGGGGGTAGGGACGATGGTCCTGCCCGAGGAGGGTCACGACTGATGCGTACCGCGGACCTTCAGCGGCGCTGGGAAGCCGCGTTGATGGCCAACTACGGGACGCCCGCGCTGGCATTGGTTCGAGGCGCAGGGGCGGAAGTATGGGACGCCGGCGGCCGGCGTTTCCTGGATCTGGTCGGCGGTGTCGCGGTGAATGCGCTAGGCCACGGGCACCCGGCGATTGTGCGCGCCGTCACCGAGCAGATCGGCACCCTCGGGCAGGTCTCCAACCTGTACCTCAGCGAGCCGGCGATCACGCTGGCTGAAACCCTGCTTGACCTGCTCGGTGCGACCGGATCGGGGCGGGTGCTGTTCTGCAACTCCGGTGCAGAAGCCATCGAGGCCGCATTCAAGATCGCGCGACGCACCGGGCGGCCGAAAATGGTCGCCGCACACGGTGCATTTCATGGCCGGAGCATGGGCGCGCTTGCGCTCACCGGGCAGCCCCCCAAGCGGGATCCCTTCGAACCGATGCCGCCGGGCGTGGTGTTCGTGCCTTACGGAGACCCTGCGGCGCTGGCGGAGGTGGTCGACAGGGAAACTGCCGCGGTGTTCCTCGAGCCCGTCCAGGGTGAGAACGGTGTCGTGATCCCTCCGGAGGGTTACCTGTACGCCGCTCGGGAGATCACCACTGCGCGCGGCGCACTGCTGGTGCTAGACGAGGTGCAGACGGGCATCGGCCGGACCGGCACCTGGTTCGCCCATCAGTCCGTGGGCGTGACCCCCGACGTGGTGACGCTCGCCAAGGGCCTCGGCGGGGGGCTTCCGATCGGTGCATGTATCGGCATTGGACCTGCCGCGCATCTGCTACAACCGGGCCAGCACGGCACCACTCTCGGTGGCAACCCGGTGTGCTGCGCGGCCGCACAGGCCGTGCTGGCGACCATCGCCTCGGATGGCTTGCTCGATCATGCTGCGCGACTCGGTAAGGAGATCGCTGCCGGGATATCGGCGCTGCGCCACCCGCTCGTCGGATCAATCAGCGAGGCAGGCCTGCTTATCGGCATCGGTCTCACATCGCCCGTTTCCGCTGTGGTGGCCACCGCTGCGCAGGATGCGGGTTTCCTCGTCAACCCGGTCGTGCCGGACCGGATCCGGCTAGCCCCACCGCTGGTACTCACCGATGCCCAGACACGGGAGTTCCTCAACGCCCTGCCTGCGATCCTGGACCGGGTGCAGTAGCAATGCCCAGGCACTTCCTCCGTGATGACGACCTCACCCCGGCCGAGCAGCGGGAGATCCTCGACCTGGCAGACGCATTCAAGGCCGACCCGCTCGGGCACGCCCCGCTGGCCGGCCCGCGATCCGTTGCGGTGATCTTCGAGAAGAGCTCGACGCGAACCCGGCTGTCCTTCCAGATAGGTATTGCCCAGCTCGGCGGCAACCCGGTGATCGTCGACGCTGCCACGATGCAGCTGGGCCGTGCGGAGACCATCGAGGACACCTCGCGGGTGCTGTCCCGCTACGCCGACGCCGTGGTGTGGCGCACGTACGCGCAGACCCGGATCGAGGCCATGGCCAGCGTCTCGCGGGTTCCGGTGGTCAATGCACTCACCAACGAGTTTCACCCCTGCCAGGTGCTTGCGGACCTGCAGACCATCCGGGAACGGCACGGCCGCCTGGCCGGACTCACCCTCACCTATCTGGGCGACGGGGCGAATAACATGGCGCATTCCTTGCTGCTCGGCGGCGCCACCGCCGGGCTGCATGTCCGGATCGCCGCTCCCAACGGATTCGAGCCGCTGCCCCACGTCATGCTCGCGGCGAAGTACCGCGCCGCGGAGACCGCGGGAAGCGCCACCATGCTCAGTGACCCGCTCGCGGCGGTCGACGGAGCCGACGTCCTGGTCACCGACACCTGGACCTCGATGGATCAGGAGAGCGACGGGCTCGACCGGGTCACGCCGTTTCGCGCGCTGCAGATCAACGCTGAGTTGCTGGCGCGCGCTTCCGCAGGAAGCACTAAGAAGATCACCGTGCTGCACTGCCTGCCCGCGCACCGTGGGGCCGAGATCACCGACGAGGTGCTCGACGGTCCGGCCAGCGCGGTGTGGGACGAGGCCGAGAACCGGCTGCACGTTCAGAAGGCGCTGCTGGCCTGGTTGCTGGGGTCGGAGCGCGCGGCATGACGTCCACCCGGGTCGGCCGGCAGGCCCGCATCGTCGAGCTGGTGACCCACCGCGCGGTGCGCAGCCAAACGGAACTGGTCGCCCTGCTCGCCGGCGAAGGCATCGAGGTCACTCAAGCGACGCTGTCCCGGGATCTCGACGAGCTCGGCGCCGTGAAGTTACGCGGCGTGGACGGTGGCGCGCCGGTGTACGTCATCCCCGAGGACGGCAGCCCGGTGCGCGCCCTGGAAGGCGGCACCGCCCGGCTCGGGCGGATCCTGTCCGAGCTGCTGGTCTCCGCCGATGCCAGCGCAAACCTCGCTGTGCTGCGCACACCCCCCGGCGCGGCACACTTCGTGGCCAGTGCACTGGATCGGGCAGCACTGACCGAGGTGGTCGGGACCATCGCCGGAGATGACACCATCCTGGTGGTCGCCCGGGAACCGCTCCCTGGGGCGAAACTCGCGGAGCGGATCATTGCGCTAGCGCGCTCATGAGCGCGAATCGGGGCTATAACACTGTTTGCCACTCACGAGCTCGACCGAAGGGAGAACAGATGGCTGAGCGGGTAGTGCTGGCCTACTCGGGAGGCCTGGACACTTCGGTGGCGATCGGGTGGATCGCCGAAAAAACCGGAGCTGAAGTCGTCGCGGTCGCGGTCGACGTCGGCCAGGGCGGCGAGGACCTGGAGACGATCCGCAAGCGGGCACTGGCCTGCGGCGCGGTGGAGGCCGTCGTCACCGACGCCCGCAACGAATACGCCGAGCAGTACTGCCTGCCGGCGCTCCAGGCCAACGCGCTCTACATGGACCGCTACCCGCTGGTATCGGCGCTGTCCCGGCCACTGATCGTCAAGCATCTGGTGGCAGCCGCGAAGTACCACGGTGCCGGCACCGTCGCACATGGCTGCACCGGCAAGGGCAACGACCAGGTGCGCTTCGAAGTCGGCATCGGCGCGCTGGCCCCGGATTTGCAGGTGATCGCTCCGGTCCGGGACTACGCGTGGACCCGGGAAAAGGCGATCGCCTACGCCGCGGAGCGCAACCTGCCGATCGACGTCACCAAGCGCTCGCCGTTCTCGATCGACCAGAACATGTG
>JALZDU010000128.1 GCA_030862405.1 Actinomycetota bacterium
TCATCGGATCCTGCGGCGTCCTGTTTGGCCAGGGCTGGCCGTCCATGGCGCCCGAGCTCATCCAATCAGCCCAACCGCCGCCCACAGCGTCCTTACCACCGCTTCTGCTACAGCCGAGGATCGTCCGCGGACGACAGTACGCACCCTTCAATCCGCCGAGCGTCACCGACCTTCGCATTAACCGAGCACACCGGCGATGACCTGCGGCTTGGAGAAGGCGTGACACTCACAGATCTTGAGTGGGAGTGCGGACAGCCCTAGCTTGGAGACCGCGCCGAATGAGTGGGCACTCTCAACCTGCCACCCGGGCCGTGTCATGGTGCCGAGAATCCGACGCCTGGTCCTTTGCCGGTGCCTGCACGGGAGCAGTTTCCCCGCTGACCTCACGGGAAGGCTTGTCAGACCTGGCCGGCCGGTCAGCAGAATCCGATACCTGGTCCTTTGCCGGTGCCTGCACGGGAGCAGTTTCCCCGGTGCCGACGGGAGAAGGCGCGTCAGGCTTGGTCAATACGTTAGCCGGATCAGGCGTGTTTGCCCTTGCCGAGGCGCCCGCTGCGGGAGCGGTCTGCAGATAAATCCGGCCATTATCTGTGGCCTGGTCCTGCTGTTGGCGTACAACCAAGGCGGCCAGCACACCAACAATTACCATCGCGACCACCAGAAAGGCCAGTAAGAATGCATTCGAACGCGCCCAGCGAACGTTCATCCAGGCCCCCTCTGGATCGACCTATAAAGCCAAACCAGCATCGTTGTGCAAGCCAGACCCCCGAACCGGTATACCTGCTGACAGTGTCACCAGGTCAGCCGGCTACAGGAACCGGTCGACACCATGATAGAGCCGCTACTCACCCCGCGCGTCGTTACACCGCCACCAAAGTAGCCAAGGCAGTCACCGGATTCCTCACCACTCCCGCTCCATCCACAGCGCGTCTCCACCTGAACACACTCTGTGCACGTCTCCCCACTGCCCCTACGGGGTCACCAAAACAGATCGTTCCCGCCCGCCCTGGCGCGGGACTGGTCCGTGAGCTCCACCTGCTTCACTCCCGTTCCCTGGCGCCGACCGACCTTCTGCGTCACATTGCCCACGTCAAGGGCAGCGGCGTCCGGACGTGCAACGAGACGGAGACACCTTCGAGCACCTCTGGGTGAACTCCATCCACGACCCCGGCCCGGCACGAGAGGCCACAGGCAGTCGCACCCGTGGCGGCTGTCGCGGAGTGCTGCACCGGCTGCTCAGCGACCGTCGCCCGGCCGGCGGTAGCGACGCATCGCGGCAGGGTAGCCGACGATCGCGGCGTCGTAGACGGGGATGGCCAGTTCCGCGGCCAGCTGGCGGGCGACTGCCGATGAGCCAACCCGGCGACGGATCCACTCGCCGTCAATGGCCACAGCCACGGTGGTGGTGTCCGTCGCGGTCGTTTCTGGCTCGACGTAGAACTCAACACCGATCCGGCTGGCGACGAAACGACGCAGATCGGCCAGGTCATTTGGGCTCGCCTCCCGGTCCAGCATGCTCTGGTAGCCCCCGCGCCGGGCGCGGATATCTTGTTGGGTCGTGAGGTCGCCTGCTCTCCGTTGAAATAGCCATCGCAAGTAACTCCTCAAGCCCACTCTCTGACTTCCTTCCCCTCTTGGCTAGACCTCCGCGGCAATGCTTGGGTGTCGCAACGAAGCATGAGCCCCACCGTGGCCGACCTGCCATCCACCATGCAACAACGCCCATGAGCCTGTACGACTTCTCGGTCACGTTGCGGGCACAGCCCCCGAGGTGATTGGCGTGGTTAGGGCGCGGGGGTGCTGAACACCGGTAATGACTCCTACCTCGCTACCCCACTCTGTACGGCGACCTGGTGGGTTTCGTGGCCCAGGACGACGTGTGGCTTGCCCCGTTGGAGGGTGGGCGGCCGTGGCAGCTGACCTCTGACCACGTCCCGACTAAGACCTGCGCTTTCACCCGCGGTGAGCATTTGGCCCATCTCAGCCAGCGTGACGGGGTACCAGAATTGCACGTCGTGGCCACCGCAGGCGGCCCGTCGGTGCGGTCGACGTGGTGGGGTGACGCCCACGCGGTGGGGACCGGGTGGTGCTCGGCACCGGGTTCGGCGGCGGCGGCGCGACTATGCCATGTGGAAGCGCTATCGCGGTGGCACCGCTGGGCGGTTGTGGATTGACCGCCAGGACGCGGGGGTCTACGTCCGGCTGCTGCCGGAACTGGACGGCCAGCTCACCGCGCCCATGTGTGGGCGGGCGGGTGGCGTTGCTGTCTGACCACGAGGGCATGGGCAACGTGTACTCCGTGCTGCCGGACGGCTCTGATTTGCATGACCCCTCTGCCCTGCTCTGGGAAGTTCAAGCCGAGCTAGGCACATCACACGCCTACGAGATGCCCCCGAGAGCCCAGCGCAGGCGGAGCAGCGACTGGGCCACCTCGGCGTCGACCTCGAGCGCGGCGAGCGCGGGCTGTGGCGGATCACCCGGGTTCTACCCGGGGAAAGCTCCGCGGGAGCCGGCCGCTCACCATTGCGCACACCGGGCGCAGCAATGCGGCCCGGCGAGCGCGCTGGTCGAAATCGACGGACGCGCTGTCGACTCGTTGATCGACCGCATCCACCGGCCCGACTCATGCCCGCACCAAGTCAGCGCCGAGGTAGAGAAAGCGCGGGTCAAGACCATACGATCGCACCGTCGGCCACCGACCTGACCACGCTGGCTGCTACCGGTGGCCGCCCGGCCGGCCCCTCGCCCTGCCCCCGGCCCAAATCGGTGCCGCCCTGGAAGCCGAGCGCACCGTCTCCTGCGGG
>JALZDU010000153.1 GCA_030862405.1 Actinomycetota bacterium
CGAGTGTGGTCGGGCGCGGAAGTCGATGTCGTGGGTGCTCAGCGCGACCCGAGCGAACTTCGCGTAGGCGAAGGCGTCTTCCACGGTGAGCCGGCCGCCGGTGAGCACCCCGGTGCCGCGGTCCCGGGCTGCAAGCAGTCCCTCGGCGGCCGCCTGCAGCGCCTCTGTCCACGACGACGGCTGCAGGGCACCGTAGGAGTCCCGCACCAGCGGTCGAGTGATCCGATCCTCAGCTCTGGCGTAGGTGAAGGCGAACCGGCCCTTGTCGCAGTTCCACTCCTCGTTGACCTGCGGGTCATGACCGGCGAGCCGGCGCTGCACGATGCCCCGCCGCCAGTCGGTGCGCTGCGCGCAGCCGCTCGCGCAGTGTTCGCAGATCCCGGGGGTGGAGACAAGGTCGAAGGGTCGGGAGCGGAACCGGTAGGCGGCGCTGGTGAGTGCACCGACCGGGCAAATCTGGATGGTGTTGCCGGAGAAGTAGGACTGGAAAGGCTTCTGGGCTGCCACCCCGACTTGCTGGGAGGCACCGCGCTCGAGCATCTCGATAAACGGATCCCCGGCGATCTGCTCAGAGAAACGGGTGCAGCGCGCGCACAGCACGCAGCGCTCCCGGTCCAGCAGCACCTGGCTGGAGATCGCAATCGGTTTGGCAAAGGTTCGTTTGGTGTCGATGAACCGGGAGTCTGCCCGGCCATTGGACATCGCCTGGTTCTGCAGCGGGCACTCGCCGCCCTTGTCACAGACCGGGCAGTCCAGCGGGTGATTAATCAGCAGCAGCTCCATCACACCCTGCTGAGCCTTGTCCGCCACCGCCGACGTGTGCTGGGTCTTGATGACCATGCCATCGGCCACGGTGAGAGTGCAGCTGGTCTGCGGCTTGGGCATCGGTTTCCCACCCATCTCCGCCTCGACCAGGCACTGCCGGCAGGCGCCGGCCGGGTCGAGCAGCGGGTGGTCGCAGAACCGTGGCACGATGATGCCCAGCCGCTCGCAGGTTCGGATCACCAGCTCGCCCTTGGGCGCATCGACCTCGCGGCCATCGATCGTCAGCCGGACGTGGCCCTCAGGGACGGCGTCCGGAGCCTTGTCCTTGCCTGCCTGCTGTGCCAGCGTCATCGGTGCGATCCTGCGAGCGTGGCCTGCTGGGCAGGCCGTTCGAACCCTGGTTGCTCGGTGCACAGGTCCAGGAACTCCTGCCGGAAGTATTTGATGCCGCTGGTGATCGGGCTGGCGGCGCCGTCCCCGAGTGCGCAGAACGACCGGCCCAAGATGTTGTCACAGACATCGAGCATGGTGTCCACATCCGACGGGGTGCCCTCATGCCGCACCATCCGCTGCAGGATCAGGGTTAGCCAGTAGGTCCCTTCCCGGCACGGGGTGCACTTACCGCAGGATTCGTGCTTGTAGAACTCGGTCCACTTCATCACCGCCCACGGCACGCTCACCGTGTTGTTGAAGACCATGATCGCCGTGGTGCCCAGCATGGAGCCGGCCTCCGCAGCGCCCTCGAAGTCCAGCGGGACGTCCATGTGCTCGTGGGTGAGCAGCGGGGTGGACGATCCGCCCGGCGTCCAGAACTTCAGCGGCCCGCCCTTCATCCCGCCAGCCATGTCCAGCAGCTCCCGCAACGTGATGCCCAACGGGGCCTCGTACTGGCCCGGCCGCTGCACATGCCCGGAGATCGAGTAGATCTTGGGGCCGGGCGATTTCTCGGTGCCCATGGTGCGGAACCAGTCCGACCCGCCGTTGACGATGTAGGGCACGCTGCAGATGGTCTCGACGTTGTTGACCACGGTGGGTGCGGCGTACAGCCCGGAGACGGCCGGGAACGGCGGCTTGAGCCGGGGCTCCGCCCGGCGGCCCTCTAACGAGTTCAGCAGCGCGGTCTCCTCCCCGGCCTCGTAGGCCCCGGCGCCCGCGTGCACCACGATGTCCAGGTCAAACCCGGAGCCGAGGATGTCACTGCCGAGATAGCCCGCGGCGTAGGCCTCCTGGACCGCGTTGTACACCCGGCGCAGGCAGTGCACCACCTCGCCGCGGACGTAGATAAAGCACAGGTGGGCCCGAACCGCGTAACTGGTGATAATGCAGCCTTCGATCAGCGAATGCGGGTCGGCCATCATCAGGGGCACGTCCTTGCAGGTGCCCGGTTCGCCCTCGTCTGCGTTGATCACCAGGTAGGTGGGCTTGGCCGCCGGCCCGGTGGGCTGCTCGCCTGGTTTGGCTTGCGGGATGAAGCCCCACTTCATGCCGGTGGCGAAACCGGCGCCGCCACGTCCGCGCAGACCCGAATCCTTGATCAACTGGATCAACTGATCGGGATGCGCGGCCAGCGCGGTGCGCAGCGCGGTGTAGCCCTCCAGCTGGGTGTAGGTCTCGAGCGTCCAAGACCTCGGCGAGAGCCACCGCCGGGTCAACACCGGGGTGAGCGTCCGCTCGGTCACCGCTGCTCCTGTCGAGTTCGTCACTTCTTGTCCGCAACCTCAGGTAGTGGTGGGGCCTTGTCCGGCATCGCCGGTGCCTGCCAGCCCCTGTCCTCGGCGAGCCGGTTGCCGGCTAGCGTCTCCTTCGCCGCCGACGGTGCATCCACCGCGTCCCGCAGCTGCTGGGGCTCGCCAAAGAAGCCGGCTAGCTGCAGCTCGACGGTCCGCCAATCGGTCAACGGCGCACCACGGGTCGGCGCTGGCCGGTCCCCCCGGCGCAGCGCGTCCACCAGCTCCACAGCCGACTCCGGAGTCTGGTTGTCGTAGAACTCGTAGTTCACCTGCAGGACCGGGGCCAGGTCGCAGGCGGCCAGGCATTCCGCATGCTCAAGGGTGATCGAGCCCTTCGAGCCTGGCTGCCCTGCGGTCTCTTCGTGGCCGATGCCAAGCAGCTTGCACAGCCGAGCGTAGATCTCGTCGCCACCAAGCGCCGCGCACAGCGTGTTGGTGCACACGCTGACCAAGTGCTCACCATTGGGCTTGCGCTTGTACATCGTGTAGAAGGTGGCCACCGTGCTCACCTCCGCGGTGGTGATCTCCAGCAGCTGCGCGCAGAACCTGATCGCGGCTTGGCTGACATACCCCTCCACGCTCTGCGTCAGGTGCAGCAGGGGCAGCAGCGCCGATCGTGGCTGCGGGTAGCGGGCGATGATCTCTCGGGCCCGTTGCCAGGTGTGCTCGTCGAACATGCTGGTGTCCACCCGCAGCGGCCGCTCCACCGGCACGTCCTGCACCGTGGACCAGGTCGTTGGCGCGGTCTGGTCGGCGGCCTGGGACGCATCCGCAGGTCGCGCGGTGAAGGCTGGGGTGTTGGCCGAATTGTTGTCTGAGCTGTAGGCACGGGTCATCGGTCCACGCCTCCCATCACCGGGTCGATTGACGCCACCGCGGCGATGACGTCGGCCACCAGGCCACCCTCGCTCATCGCCGGCATGGATTGCAGGTTGACGAAGCTGGGGTCCCGGATGTGCACTCGCAGCGGCCGGGTCCCACCATCGGATACCAGGTGGTAGGCCATCTCACCGCGCGGTGACTCCACTGCGACGTAGGCCTGGCCTGGTGGCACCGCGAACCCCTCGGTGACCAGCTTAAAGTGGTGGATCAGCGCCTCCATCGACTGTCCCATGATCTTGCGTACGTGCTCCAGCGAGTTGCCCATCCCGTCGGCGCCGATGGTCAGCTTCGCGGGCCAGGCGATCTTGCCGTCCTCCACCATCACCGGACCGGGTTCCAGCTTGTCCAGGCATTGCGCCACGATCCGCAGCGACTGGTGGATCTCCTCCACGCGCAGTAGGTAGCGGGCGTAGCAGTCGGCATCGGTGGAGGTGGGGACCTCGAAGTCGTACTCCTGGTAACCGCAGTGGGGCTCGACCTTGCGCAGGTCCCACTCCAGTCCTGCCGAGCGCAGGATCGGGCCGGTAACCCCTAGCTGCAGGCAGCCGTCCACCGGGAGGTAGCCCACACCCTGCAGCCGCTTCTTCCAGATCGGCTGCCCCGTGAGCATCTTGTCGTAGTTCGGCATCCGCATGTCCATCACGCGGATGAAGTCACGAATCTTGGTCTCGTACCCCTCGGGCAGGTCCTGTGCGACACCTCCGGGCCGGATGAACGCGTGGTTCATCCGCAGGCCGGTGAGGAATTCCAGCAGGTGCAGGACCTCCTCGCGCTCCCGGAACCCCGATGTCATGCCGGTCAGCGCGCCGAGTTCCATGGCACCGGTAGCTATTGCCACCAGGTGTGAGCCGATCCGGTTGAGCTCCATGAGCAGCACCCGGATCACCTGCGCGCGCCGCGGCGCGGTGATCCCGAGCAGCCTCTCGGTGGCCAGGCAATAGGCTGCCTCGTTGAACAGCGGTGACAGGTAGTCCGCCCGGGTGACAAAAGTGACACCCTGGGTCCAGTTTCGGTATTCGCAGTTCTTCTCGATACCGGTGTGCAGGTAGCCGATCACTGAGCGAGCCTGGGTGACGACCTCACCCTCCAACTCCAGAACCAGCCGCAGCACGCCGTGCGTGGAGGGGTGCTGCGGGCCCATGTTGATGACGATGCGTTCGTCGTGGCGCCAGTCGTCGATCAGACTGTCCCAGTCACCGCCGGTGACGGTGTACACTCGACCCTCGGTTGTCTCCCGGGACGTGGCGTAGGGGTCTGAGACGGTGGCGTGAGCAGCCCCCGTCTCACTAGTGGTTCCACTGGCGACCGTATGCGCTGCGTCCGTCTCAGTGGGTTGTCCGTGGCCGGGTTTTCCGTAGTGGTCTTGGGTCATCAGGAGTACTCCCTCCGCTGGTCGGGCGGAGGAATCTCGGCTCCCTTGTACTCCACCGGGATCCCGCCGAGCGGGTAGTCCTTGCGCTGCGGGTAGCCGTCCCAGTCGTCGGGCATGAGAATGCGGGTCAGCGCTGGGTGGCCGTCGAAGACAATGCCGAACATGTCCCACGTCTCGCGCTCGTGCCAGTCAGCGGTCGGGTAGACCTCGACCACGCTGGGTACGTGGGCGTCATCGACGTCGACGGCAACCTCAAGCCGGATCCGCCGCCGGTACGTCATCGAGAGGAGGTGGTACACCACGTGCAGCCGCTGCTCGACCTCTGGGCCGTAGTCCACGCCGGATACCGAGCTGCACAGCTCGAAGTGCAGCGCCGGATCGTCGCGCAAAGTGCGGCACAGCGCGACCAGATGTTCCCGCTGAAGGTAGTAGGTGATCTCGCCGCGATCCACGGTGACCTGCTGGATCGCCTCAGCGGGTACTCCACCCTCCCGCATGGCGGCGAGCAGCTCGTCGGTGACCTCGTCGAACCAGCCGCCGTAGGGTCGCTGCGCAGGGGGCGGCACGTAGGCCGGTAGTAGCAACCGGCCATACCCGGAGGTGTCTCCCGGACCGCGAACGCCGAACATGCCCTGCCGAGCCCGGCCGGCGACCACCCCACCGCGAGCCTCATGCTCGGCCTTCTCGACACTCGTCATCTCAGCAGAGCTAGACCGGCCGGGCTCGATGTTCTTCTCCTCGCTGGTGTCCTTGTCGATCATGCGCTCACTGCTTTCGAGCTTCCACGACCTCGGACCGTCCGCTCCCCGATGGTCTGGGGTCCTTCTGCGGGCCATAGCGCACCGAGGAGGCCACCATCTCGGTGTGCTGGCCAGCTTTCAACTCGGCCCGCTTTGGCCCGAGCGGCTCGTCCATGATCTTGGCGTGCAGTTTGAGGATCGCGTCGATGAGCATCTCCGGCCGTGGTGGGCAACCGGGCAGGTATATGTCCACCGGGACGACGTGGTCCACGCCCTGCACGATCGCGTAGTTGTTGAACATTCCACCGCTGGAGGCACAGACTCCCATCGAAAGCACCCAGCGCGGCTCGGGCATCTGGTCGTAGATCTGCCTCAGCACGGGGGCCATCTTGTTGCTCAGTCGACCAGCCACGATCATCAGATCAGCCTGTCGTGGAGAGGCTCTGAACACCTCCATCCCGAAGCGGCCCAGGTCATATCGGGGCCCCCCGGTGGTCATCATCTCGATCGCGCAGCAGGCCAGCCCAAAGGTCGCCGGCCACAGCGACGACTTACGTGTCCAGTTGACCAGCTTCTCCACGCTGGTCAACAGGATCCCGCTGGGTAGCTTCTCTTCCAGACCCATGGTCAGTTCCAGTCCAATCCGCCGCGGCGCCATACGTAGGCGTAGGCAAAGCCGACCGTCGCGATGAACAGGGCGACCTCCACCAGGCCGAAGATCCCTAGCGAGTCCGCGGCCACTGCGAATGGGTACAAGAAGACCATCTCGATGTCGAACAGAATGAACAGCATCGCGGTCAGGTAGTAGGCTACCGGCATTCGCCCCGCCCCGACGACCGGTTGCGGGGACGGCTCGATACCGCACTCGTAAGCGTCGAGCTTGGCCCTGTTGTATCGGCGCGGCCCTACATAGGGCGCCACGACGATAGAGAAGACCGCAAAACCACCCGCTAGCAGAAGCATCAGCACCAGAGGAACGTAGGGCTGCAGCACTCGCGTCCCCTTTCCCACCTCATGAACGTCCCGCCTCTACCCTACGTGCGAGCCGGCCCACGCGTTGCCTTGAGGCTAACCTAATATCCAGCTTCGATCGGGCGCTTGCGCCGCCGGAAGACATGCTGGTCAGGCGCTCGGCGCCAGCCGGGTCATCGCGGTGATCACCCGGTCCATCGCGTCACCCTCCCGGCTGTCATAGAGGTTGGCGAGCAGCTTGAGCAGGAAACGCATCAGCGTCGCACGCGGTAAGGCATGGCGGGTCGCGGCTCGCATCACTGCCGGATGGCCGATCAACCGGCTGAACGCGGTCCCCAACCTGAAGTAGCCCCCCAACTCCTCGCGCAGTGCAACAGGGTACCGCTGCAGGGCGCGCTCCTGAGCCGGTCCGGCCGGCCGAGCCATCGCCTGGACCGTGCACTCCGCGGCAAGCCCGGCCGACTCCATCGCGTAGGCGATGCCCTCCCCGTTGAACGGATTCACCATGCCGCCGGCGTCGCCGACCAGCAGCAGACCCGCACGGTAGTGTGGGATGCGATTGAAGCCCATCGGTAGTGCCGCGCCAGCGACCTTGCCGGTGGCATTGCCCTCCCGGAACCCCCACTCGTGCGGTGTGCCGTCCAACCAGGACCGCAGCAGCGCTCGGTAGTCGGTCTTGCCGTAAGCCTTGGAGGTCGACAGGATTCCCAGTCCGACGTTGGACGTCCCGTCGCCCATACCGAAGATCCAGCCGTACCCGGGCAGTAACTTGGGCTGGCCCGGATCGGTGTGATCCCACAGCTCCAGGTGGCTTTCCAGAAAGTCATCGTTGGTGCGGGGACTGGTGTAGTAGCGACGCACCGCGACACCCATCGGCCGGTCCGTGCGCTTTTCCATGCCCAGGCTCAACGCGAGCCGGGCGCTGACCCCGTCGCAGGCCAGCGTGAGCGGGGCGCGGTAGGCCACCGGCTGCTTGTCCGGACCCCGCCGCCCGCGCACGCCGGTGACCCGCCCAGTGCGCTCGTCGGTGATCGCCTCAGTGACCGTGTTGCACTCGTGCAGCCGGGCGCCCGCCTTCTCGGCGTGCCGCGCCAGCATCTCGTCGAAGTCCAGCCGCTGGCGGACCGCGCCGTAGGGCGGGAAGCTGGCCAGGTCAGGCCAGGACAGCTCGATCGTCACTCCACCGCCCACCACCCGCAGGCCCCGATTGTGCAACCAGCCTGCGTCGGTGCTGGTGTCGATGCCCAGGTCGATCAGCTGCTTGACCCCGCGCGGGGTCAAGCCGTCGCCGCACACCTTGTCTCGGGGAAAGGTCGACTTCTCCAGCAGCAGCACGTCCAGCCCTGCACGGGCCAGATACGCCGCGGCCGTCGAGCCTGCGGGGCCGGCCCCCACCACGATGACGTCCGCGGCGTTGTCACTGGCGCCCGCTCGGCTGACCATCGACGCTCCTCGGTTGTTCAGTTGATCCCTTGATCCTCGGGGACTACCCGGAGCGAGTCTAAGCGGCAGCACCCTGTGCTGACCGAACTCAGGGCGGTCCAGGAACCGGAACCGCCGGTTTGACCGCCCGGTGCAGGGCAACGATGCCGCCGCTGAGGTCACGCCACTCGACGCCGGTCCAACCTGCGGCGGCTATGCGTTCGGCAAGTCCTCGCTGATCAGGCCACACCTGAATGGACTCGGCGAGGTAGACGTAGGCCTCCGGGTTGCTGCTCACCCGCTGGGCAACTGCCGGGAGCGCGCCCATCAGGTACTCCAGGTAGACCGTACGGAACGGCCGCCACGTGGGCGTGGAGAACTCGCACACGACCAGCCGGCCGCCGGGCCGGGTGACCCGGGCAAGCTCGGTCAACGCGGCGTTGGAGTCGGCCACATTGCGCAGGCCGAAGGAGATCGTGACCGCGTCGAACACCCCGTCGGCGAACGGCAGGGCCAACGCATCAGCTCCAACCAGCGGGACCTTGCGGTGTCGGCCGGCGCGAAGCATGCCCAGCGAGAAGTCGGCGGCCACACACCAGGCACCGGCGCGGGCGAATTCGACGGTGGAGACGGCGGTGCCCGCGGCCACGTCGAGCACCCGCTGGCCCGGCCGGGCGCCGACGGCGGCCCGGGTGCATCGCCGCCACCATCGATCTTGACCGAACGACAGCACGGTGTTGGTCAGGTCATAGCGGCGGGCCACCCCGTCGAACATCGCAGCGACATCGCGAGGGTCCTTGTCCAGCCCGGCTCTCGGCACAGCGCTCACCCTACGGTTGGCGGATCTTCAAGTACCGCCAACACCCGGTGGGAAGGTCGTCAACCGCTGCCAACCCGGCGGCGCAACCACCAGACGACCGGCGCGACAAGCACCCACAGCACAACCAAGGTGATCGCCGCAGGCACCACACCAGCCGTCCAGGTCCGTCCGGCGACCCGCACCTGCTCGGGATCAGCGGTGTCGTACTCGATGCGCACCAGCTGCCCCTCCTGCAGACCTGACGGGTAGGCCACGCCCTCCTCCGGGTTGTATACGTGGCCGTCAGGTATGGCGAACTGCACCAGTGTTCGCATCGGGGTCACCGCGAGCACCTGGGCCGTGGCGTGGCCGGTGCGGGCGTCGATCTCAGCGTCATCCAGGGCCGCCCCCGCCAGCGCCAGCACAACGAGCCCGGTCAGCACCCCAGCCGCGGCAAGCAGCACCCACGACATCCGTCTGCGCCTTCGGCCGAGGTCATGGGTCCTGGTCAGCGCAGCGGTCACCCGGCTCAGAGTAGCCGGTGTGGCCCTCGATCGACGCGCAAGCCGCGGCACCCGATGGCCCCTAATACGCTGGCGGCGTGACCACCGCTCCGCTGACCGACCGGCTGGTCGTTCGCTCGCATCTGGTGCCGGGCGGTGTCGACCTCCTCGATCTGCTGCCGTCCCCCCGCGGGGCACTGTCCTGGGTACAGGCTGGTGAGGGATTGGTGGCCTGGGGCGAGGTGGCCCGGGTGTGCACCGAGGGCCCGCATCGCTTCGCCCGCGCGCAGGACTGGTGGCAGTCCTTCTGCGCGCAGCTGGACACCTACGACGAGGTAGGTCTGCCCGGCAGCGGCCCGGTCGCCTTCGCCAGTCTCGCCTTCGACGATTCCCCGGGTAGCTCGGTGCTCGTGGTGCCGCGGGTCGTGGTAGGCAGGCGAAACGGGCTGACCTGGGTCACCGAATTCGAGATCGGCACCGTGACTGGACCCGTGGTACCGGTGCGCCGCCCCCGCGGTCTGTGTTACTTCGACGGTGAGCTGCCGGTGACCGCGTGGCGCGATGCGGTGGCTCGCGCGGTGTGCCGGATGCGCGATGGGTCGGTACCCGCGAAGGTGGTGCTGGCACACGACCTGCTCGCAGTCGCCGATGAGCCGCTGGATCCACGATTCCTGCTGCACGGGTTGGCCGCGAGATACCCGTCCTGCTGGACGTTCGCGGTTGACCAGCTGGTGGGCGCCACCCCGGAGTTGCTGCTGCGCCGGCGCGGCACCGAGGTGCTCTCGCGGGTGCTGGCCGGGACGACCTGGCCGCATGACAGCACCGACCCCGAGGCGCTGGCCGCTGAGCTACTCGGCTCGGCGAAGGACCGCGACGAGCACTGCTATGCGGTGGACTCGCTGGCCCAGGAACTGCGGCCGTTCTGCACGGAACTGTCAGTCCCCACTGCGCCCAGTGTGCTGCAGCTGCGCAACGTGCTGCACCTGGCCACTGAGGTGCGCGGGGTGCTGCATCCCGCAGGTCCGCCGTTGCTCACCTTGGCCGACGCGCTGCACCCCACCGCCGCCGTCGGCGGCAGCCCTACCCCCGCTGCGGTCAGCGCGTTCGGCGAGCTGGAGGCGATGGACCGCGGACGCTACGCCGGCCCGGTGGGGTGGGTCGACGCCGCCGGGGACGGCGAACTGGGTATCGCACTGCGTTGCGCTCAGGTCGCAGGCCGGTTCGCCCGGTTGTTCGCCGGCTGCGGGATCGTGGCCGGCTCGGACCCCGACTCCGAGGTCGCCGAGGCCGCCGCCAAGTTGATTCCCATCCGCGACGCCCTTGAAGGAGTGGATTGACGCCAGCGTCAGCTGGGTGGTGACGGTGGACGGCTGGGGGTGAACAACCAGGTTTGAGCGACGTCGTCCACCTGTTCGTTGGAGACTCGCTCGATGACGGCCAGGAAGTCGGCCACCGTTCCGTTGCCACCACGGCGCTCAGTGGCCCAGGTGCGCAGTGCGGTAAAGAAGTCCTCGTCCCCGACCTCCACTCGCAGCGCCTGCAGTGCCATCGCGCCGCGCGTGTAGACAGGTCCGCTGAGCACGTCAGCCGCGCCGGGATCCCCCGGTGTGGTCCGCCAGTACTCGGTACCGGCAGGCCTGCGTTGGTAGGTCAGTTCGGCCATCTGCTGCGCGCTGCGGCCGCCGGTGCGTTCGGTGTAGAGCCACTCCGCGTAGGTGGCGAAGCCCTCGTTGAGCCAGATGTCGCGCCACTGCCCGACCGCGACCGAGTTGCCGAACCACTGGTGGGCGATCTCGTGGGTGACGACGTACGTGTTCGAACCGGCGCGCCAGTACCCCGGCCCGTACACCGGCCGGGTCTGGTTCTCCAGCGCGAAGCCGATGCCGTCCGGTGGGCCGGCCACGCCGCCCTGCGCCTCGAACGGGTACGGGCCGAACAGCGTCTCCTGGAACTCGACGATCTCCGGGCTGCGCTCCACGCTGGCGTGCGCGGCGCCGGCGGCGTCGCCGAGATCGTTGGAGTAGGCGGTGATGAACGGGCGGCCGTTCGGGGTGGCCTGGAT
>JALZDU010000157.1 GCA_030862405.1 Actinomycetota bacterium
TAGCGGCGCGAGCTGCCGCCGAGCACCCGGATGCACAAGATCTCCTTAGCACCCGTGTTGTCGGCGACTCGCAGTCGCGACTCCTGCTGGATCACGTCAACTCCTTCTCGCGCCTCACGGTCTTGCGCAGACCCACCGGGCAGCTCATCAGCGCTGACCGGCAGCCGATCACTTTGCCTTCTCGAGAATCTGGACCAGCCGCCAGCGCTTGGTCGCCGACAGCGGGCGGGTTTCCATCAACAGCACCCGGTCTCCGACACCCGCAGTGTTCGCCTCGTCATGCGCTTTCACCTTGGTGGTCGACCGCATGACCTTGCCGTACAGCGGGTGCTTCTTACGGTCCTCAAGCGCCACCACGACCGTCTTGTCCATCTTGTCCGAGACGACGTAACCCTCGCGGACCTTTCGCTTGCTTCGCCCTTGCGGCTCGGCCATCTTGCCTTGCCCTTCGGTCTGGGTCTGCTGCTCGCTGGCCTGGCTCATGCCGCACCCTCACTTCCCGCAATAGCGTCCGGAGACACCGACAGACCCAGCTCACGCTCGCGCATCACGGTGTAGATGCGGGCGATATCGTGCCGAACCGTGCGCAGCCGGCGATTGTTGTCCATCTGCCCGGTGGCCATCTGGAAGCGCAGGTTGAACAGTTCCTCTTTGGCCTCGCGCAGCCGCAGGACCAACTCGTCGTCGGCGAGCTCGCGCAGTTCGCTCGCAGCGGTGGTGGCTGCCATCTAAAAGTCCACCCCCTCACGGGTCACGATCCGGCACCTCATCGGCAACTTGTGGATCGCACGGCGAAGCGCCTCGCGGGCCACCGCCTCGTTCGGATAGGCCATCTCGAACATGATCCGTCCCGGCTTGACGTTGGCCACCCAGTACTCTGGTGAGCCCTTGCCAGAACCCATCCGGGTCTCCGCAGGCTTCTTGGTCAGCGGGCGATCCGGGAAGATGGTGATCCAGACCTTGCCACCACGGCGGATGTGCCGGTTGATCGCGATACGAGCGGACTCAATCTGCCGATTCGTCACATAGGCCGGTTCCAAAGCCTGGATGCCGTAGTCACCAAAGGCGATCTGAGTGCCGCCCGTTGCCATACCAGAGCGACCGGGCGAGTGTTGCTTGCGGTGCTTGACCTTCCGTGGGACGAGCACGTCTCAGCCCTCCCCGTGTCCTGCGGTATCCGCGTCAGTGGTACTGGTCGTGTGCGCTGCCGTGGTGGTGATCGATTCAGCGGTCTCCGGGACGTCCGCGACGGCAGTCAAGCCGGGTGTCTCAGTTGGCTCCGCCACGGACCCTCCCGTGACCTCAGCCGCCGCGGCGCGACCGGCCTCGGTAGAGGCGCCCGTGGTCCCGGTAGCTCCGGAACGGCGCCGGGCAGGGCGCTCCCGGCGCGGCGCTCTGGCGGCCGCACCCGCTGTATTTTCTATGTCGCGCTCGCGTCGCCCACCGACCACGTCACCTTTGTAGATCCAGACCTTCACACCGATCCGACCGAAGGTGGTCCGGGCCTCAAACAACCCGTAGTCGATGTCGGCTCGCAGCGTGTGCAGCGGAACACGACCCTCGCGGTAGAACTCCGACCGGGACATCTCAGCGCCACCCAGTCGACCCGAGCATTGCACTCGGATTCCTTTGACCTGGGGTGAACGCATCGCCGATTGGATGGCCTTGCGCATCGCGCGCCGGAAGGCGACGCGGTTGGACAGCTGCTCGGCCACGCCCTGGGCCACCAGCTGGGCCTCCGCCTCGGGATTTTTGACCTCGAGGATATTGAGCTGCACCTGCTTACCGGAGAGCTTCTCCAGTTCGCCGCGGATCCGGTCGGCCTCGGCTCCGCGCCGGCCAATCACGATGCCTGGCCTCGCAGTGTGGATGTCGACTCGTACCCGGTCACGGGTGCGCTCGATCTCGACCTTGGCGATTCCCGCCCGTTCCATACCCTTGGACAGCAACCTGCGGATCGCCACGTCTTCCTTGACGTATTCCCCGTACTGCTTGTCTGCGTACCAGCGGGACTTCCAGTCGGTCGAGATGCCGAGCCGGAAGCCGTGCGGGTTGATCTTCTGACCCACTAGCGGGCACTCCTTGTCTG